>NZ_LTCZ01000047.1:0-44295 GCF_001583455.1 Rhodococcus sp. LB1
ACCAAGCAATTGCTTGGTAGGGTAGCACGATGGAAACAGGTTCTAACATGACCGGAAGTGTCGTGCTGGTGACCGGTGGTGTTCGCGGGGTGGGCGCGGGCATCAGCCGCACCTTCCTGCGGGCGGGCGCGACGGTGGTGGCCTGCGCCCGCCGGCCGGGGGAGGCGCCGGTGGAGGTGGACGGCCGGGCCGTCGAATTCCTGCCGTGCGACATCCGGGATCCGGAGCAGGTGCAGGGTCTCGTCCACCGGATCGTCGAGCGGCACGGCCGGCTCGATGTCCTGGTCAACAATGCCGGCGGCGCACCGTTCGCGCTCGCCGCGGATGCGAGTCCGAAGTTCCACTCCAAGATCGTCGAGCTGAATCTGCTCGCCCCGCTGCTGGTGTCGCAGGTCGCGAATGCGGTGATGCAGAAGCAGGACTCGGGCGGTGCGATCGTGAACATCTCCAGCGTCAGCGGCTCGCGACCGTCGCCCGGCACCGCGGCGTACGGCGCGGCGAAGGCCGGGGTCGACAGCCTCACCACCAGCCTCGCGGTCGAGTGGGCGCCGAAGGTCCGGGTCAACGCGGTCGTCGTAGGTCTCGTGCAGACGGAACTCGCGCACCTGCACTACGGCGACGACGCCGGGATCGCCGCGGTCGGGGAGACCGTCCCGCTGGGCCGGATGGCGGTCCCCGAGGACGTCGGGAACTGTGCACTCTTTCTCGCGTCCCCGCTCGCGTCCTACGTCAGCGGTTCGACACTGACCGTCCACGGCGGCGGCGAACGCCCCGCCTTCCTGGCGGCAGCTACAGCATCTACAGAGGAGAAGGCATGAGTGGAGTGGTCGACGGTCGCGTCGTCATCGTGACGGGCGCCGGACGCGGAATCGGACGCGCCCACGCGCTGGCGTTCGCCGCCGAGGGCGCCAAGGTCGTGGTCAACGACATCGGAGCCGGCATCGACGGTTCCGCCACCGGGGAGAGTCCCGCGGAACAGGTGGTCGCGGAGATCGTCGCCGCGGGCGGCGAGGCCGTCGTGAACGGCGACGACGTCGCGGACTGGGCAGGTGCCGAGAATCTGATCAACACCGCCATCGACACGTACGGACGCCTCGACGTGCTGGTGAACAATGCCGGGTTCCTGCGAGACCGCATGCTCGTCGGGATGAGCGAGCAGGAGTGGGACGCCGTCGTGCGTGTGCATCTGAAGGGGCATTTCGCGACGCTGCGCCACGCCGCCGCGTACTGGCGCGCCGAGGCGAAGGCGGGCAACCCGGTCGACGCCCGGATCGTCAACACCAGTTCCGGTGCCGGACTGCAGGGTTCGATCGGGCAGGGCAATTACGCCGCCGCGAAGGCGGGGATCGCGGAGATGACCATTCAGGCGGCCGCGGAACTGAAGAACTACGGCGTCACCGTCAACGCGATCGCCCCGGCCGCACGCACCCGGATGACGGTCGGCGCGGGTGGCGCGATGGCGGAGGCGATGGCCGCGCCCGAGGATGGGTTCGACGCGATGGCGCCGGAGAACATCTCCCCGCTCGTCGTGTGGCTGGGCAGCACGGAGTCGAAGGACGTCACCGGGCGCGTGTTCGAGGTGGAGGGAGGCAAGATCACCGTCGCCGAGGGCTGGCGGCACGGTCCCACCCAGGATAAGGGTGCGCGCTGGGAGCCGAAGGAGATCGGACCCGTCGTCGCCGACCTTCTCGCCAAGGCGGAAACCCCGGTCCCGGTCTACGGCGCCTGAGTACGTGAGTGGCGAAGTGTGCCGGGGCACGCTTCGCCACTCACGTGGAAGGGTGTTTGGACACATTGATAAACAGGTGTCCAGAAGTTAGTGTGCAAGAAGGAAAAGGCTCTCGGCCAAGGAGAATTCGTGAAATTCGGCATTACGTTGTTTACGAGTGACCGCGGGATCGGGCCGGCCTCGGCCGCGAGGGGTGCAGAGGCCAACGGATTCGACTCGTTCTACGTGCCCGAGCACACGCACATTCCGGTGAAACGTGATGCGGCGCATCCTCAGACGGGTGACGCGTCGCTGCCCGACGACCGCTACATGCGCACCCTCGACCCGTGGGTGGCGCTGGCCTCGGCGTCGGCGGTCACGGAGCGAATCGAACTCGGGACGTCGGTCGCGCTACCGGTCGAGCACGACCCGATCACGCTGGCCAAGACGATCGCCTCCCTCGACCACCTCAGCGGCGGACGGGTCATCCTCGGCGTGGGGTACGGGTGGAATCTGGACGAGCTCACCGATCACAACGTTCCGCCGGGACGGCGCCGGACGATGCTGCGCGAGTACCTCGAGGCGATGCGTGCGCTGTGGACGCAGGACGAGGCGTCCTACGCCGGCGAGTTCGTGAACTTCGGTCCGAGCTGGGCGTGGCCCAAGCCGGCCCGGGTGCCTCCGGTGATCGTCGGCGCCGCCGGCAACGACAAGAATTTCCGGTGGATCGTGAAATCGGCCGACGGGTGGATGACCACTCCGATCGAGCAGGACATCGACGACCGCGTCGCCACGCTGCGACGGATGTGGCGCGAGGCCGGCCGGGACGGCGAACCGCGGATCGTCGTGCTCGACGGCAAGCCGGACGTGGACAAGTTGCGGCGGTGGAAGGACCTCGGCGTCACCGAGGTGGTGTACGGGCTGCCCGACCGCAGTGAGGAAGAGGTCCTCGCGTACCTGGGCCGTCTGTCCGGAAAACTCGAGGGATTGCGCGAGTCGACCGCGGTGGGGTGAGGGAGTGCGGTTGGATGGGATGAGGGCACACTCGAGTAAGAACGTGTTCTAGTATTGCTTGCCAACTGCTCGAGGAGAGGCCGAAGTCCGTGCGCATCGCACTCTTGTCGTATCGAAGCAAGCCCCACTGTGGTGGGCAGGGTGTGTACGTACGCCATCTCAGCCGTGAGCTGGTCGAACTCGGCCATCAGGTCGAGGTGTTCTCGGGGCAGCCGTACCCGGACGTCGACCCGCGGGTGACGTTGACGAAGGTCCCCAGCCTCGACCTGTATCGCGAGCCGGATCCGTTCAGAACGCCGCACCCACGCGAGTTCCGCGACGCCGTCGACGTGCTCGAGGTCGCGACCATGTGGACGGCCGGTTTCCCGGAGCCGCTCACGTTCAGCCTCCGCGCGGCGCGACTGCTGAAGCAGCGCGCCGACGAGTTCGACGTGGTGCACGACAACCAGTGCCTCGGATACGGGCTGCTGCAGCTCCAGAAGGCCGGACTTCCGGTCGTCGCGACCATCCACCATCCGATCACCCGCGACCGCGAACTGGACCTGGCGTCGGCGAAGTGGTGGCGCAAGGTGACGGTCCGGCGCTGGTACGGCTTTCTGCGCATGCAGAAGCGGGTGGCGCGTGCCATCCCCGCGCTGCTGACGGTGTCGCAGTCCTCCGCCGACGACATCAGCGTGGCCTTCGACGTTCCCGCCGACAACCTGCAGACCATCCCACTGGGCGTGGACACCGAGGTCTTCCGACCCCCGGCCGCCGCCCGGGTTCCGGGCCGAATCGTGTGCGTCGCCAGCGCCGACATGCCCCTCAAGGGGGTGTCGACGCTTCTCGAGGCGGTCGCGAAGGTGCACACCGAGCGCGCCGTCGAACTGGTGCTGGTCACCAAACTCGCACCCGGGGGAGTGACGGAGAAGCTCATCGAGGCGCTGGCCATCGGCGACGTCGTCCGGACGGTGTCGGGTATCGACGACGCCGAACTGGCGTCGCTGCTGGCATCGGCCGACGTCGCATGCGTCCCGTCGCTGTACGAGGGCTTCTCGCTGCCCGCCGTCGAGGCGATGGCGTGTGGCACCCCGCTGGTGGCGAGCCGCGCCGGCGCCATTCCCGAGGTGGTGGGAACGGACGAGGAGGCGTGTGTGCTGGTGACGCCCGGGACGATCCGCAGCGCCGGGCCCGGCTCGGCGACGGTGGCCGTCGACGTGTGCTCGAGCGCTACAGCTGGGCCGCCGTGGCCGCGAGAACCGCGCAGACGTATGCCGAAGCGATAGCGCAGACCCGTGAAGGAGGCCGACCGTGCTGACCGTGGACTTCGACCGGCTGGGTGTGAAGCCCGGCGACAAGGTGATCGACATCGGGGCGGGCGCCGGACGGCACTCGTTCGAGCTGTATCGACGCGGCGCCGACGTCATCGCCTTCGACCAGAACGCCGACGAACTCGCGGACGTCGAGAAGATGTTCGTGGCGATGGCCGAGGTCGGTGAGGTCCCCGCGGGAGCCTCGGCTCGGGTGGAGGTCGGCGACGCGCTGAACCTGCCGTACGAGGATGCGACGTTCGACGTCGTCCTCATCTCCGAGGTCCTCGAACACGTGCCCCGCGACGGCCGCGCCATCGCCGAGCTGACCCGCATCCTCAAGCCGGGTGGTGTTGCGGCGGTGACGGTTCCAAGGTGGCTGCCGGAGAAGATCTGCTGGGCGCTGTCCGACGCGTACCACGAGGTCGAGGGTGGCCACGTCCGCATCTACCGCGCCGACGAACTGGCGGAGAAGCTGACGACCGCCGGCCTGCAGGTCCGGGGCCGGGACCACGCCCACGCCCTGCATTCGCCGTACTGGTGGCTCAAGTGCGCGGTCGGGGTGGAGAACAACGACAACCCCCTCGCGAAGGCCTACCACCAAGTTCTGGTGTGGGACATGATGAAAGCCCCCTGGCTCACACGCACCGCCGAGAAGGTCCTCAACCCTGTGGTCGGCAAGAGCGTCGTGTTCTACCTCGAGAAGCCGAGGGAACCGAGCGTGGTGAAGGCGCCGCGGTGAGAGCCGCCGGCGTCCCGTCGGTACCGAACGTGTTGTCGGAGAGCCAGGTCAGGCAGACAGCACGGTCGATCGCGGCAGCGCAGGAGTCGTCGGGGGCGCTGCCGTGGTTTCCCGGTGGGCACACCGACCCGTGGGATCACGTCGAATCCGCCATGGCCCTCACCGCCGCCGGCCTGATCGACGAGGCGGAGGGCGCGTACGAGTGGTCGCGGCGGACGCAACGCCCAGACGGTTCGTGGCCGATGAAGTTCCGCGACGGGGCCGTGGAGAATCACGATTCCGACAGCAACTTCTGCGCCTACCTCGCGGTGGGGGTGTGGCACCACTACCTGATCACCGGTGACCGGAATTTCGTCGACGCCCTGTGGCCGTCGGTGCAGGGCGGTCTCGATTTCGTCGTCGACATGCAGTCGTCGAGCGGCGAAATCTGGTGGGCCCGCGGCGAGAACGGTCAGGACTGCCCCGAGGCGCTGCTGACCGGGAACTCCAGCATCCATCACAGCCTGCACTGCGGTCTGCTCCTCGCCCGGCTGGTCGACGACCCGCAACCGGAATGGGAGTTCGCGAAATACACGCTGGGCCACGCGATCAGGCAGCACCCGGAGGCGTTCGCGATCAAGGACGAGTACTCCATGGACTGGTACTACCCGATCCTCGGGGGCGCCGTCCGCGGTGAGACCGCGTCGGACCGCATCGCGTCGCGGTGGGACGACTTCGTGGTCGAGGGACTCGGCATCCGCTGCGTGGACCACCGGCCGTGGGTGACCGGCGCCGAAACGTGTGAACTGGTGCTGGCTCTCGACGCGATGGGAGAACACAGCCGCGCGCTCGCACAGTTCGCCGCCATGCAGCACCTGCGGGATCCGGACGGCTCGTACTGGACGGGGCTCGTCTACAGCGACGGCAAGCGGTGGCCGGTCGAACAGACCACGTGGACGGGCGGGGCGATGATCCTCGCGGCCGACGCGCTGTCCCGCACCACGCCCGGACACGGAATCTTCCGGGACGCGGCGCTGCCCGTGGGACTACCGATCGGCCTCGACCGCTGCGGCGACTACTGTCACGCCAGCGGTTCGCCCGTCTGACCGCCCACCCGCTCGAGAACTCGCAGCGACCCGGTGACGGACGTCTCCTTGAATTGCCCCGTCCCCAAAGCCCGTTCGTAGATCTCGAACGGCGGTCGCCCGCCGTCCGCCGGGTCCGGGAACACGTCGTGGATCACCAGGGCGCCGCCGACGTTCACCCACGGCGCCCACCCCTCGAGATCCGCCGACGCCGCCTCCGACGTGTGGCCGCCGTCGATGAAGACGAAGTTCACGGGAGTACGCCAGAACGTCGCCACCGTCGACGACCGGCCCAGCACACCCACGACGTACTCCTCGAGCCCGGAGTCGGCCATCGTGTGCCGGAACCGGCCGACCGTGTCGAGCAGACCGGTGTGCGGGTCGACGAACGCCGGTTCGTGATACTCCCAGCCGGGCTGATGCTCCTCGGAACCGTGATGGTGATCGATGGTGACGATGCGGGCGCCCCGCGCCTTCGCCGCCGCCCCGAGGTAGATCGTCGAACGACCGCAGTACGTGCCGATCTCGACGCCCACCCCGCCGGGGGTCAGGTACTGCATCGCGGCCTCGTGCAGGGCCGTCCCCTCGTCCTCCGGCATGAAGCCGGGGGTGGAGTCGGCGAGTCGGAGAAGCTCTGGTGTCAGGTGTTCGGTGCTCATGTGGCCTCTGCGTCCGGGGCGGCCGCTCTGGCCGCTTTCTTCCGCTTGTGTAGCACCCCGCCGATCATCGAGTCGAGTTTCGTCCCCAACGGCCAGCCCACGTAGTGGCACAGGAACAGCGCGATCTCCCGGAGTTGGTCCTCGTCCAGTTCCTCGTTGTGCAGGGCAGCCCCCACCTGGATCTCGGCGACGTCGACGAGCCCCTGTGCGGTGAGCGCACCGAGGAGGAGAAGCCGGCGGTCGCGGATGCTCAGCCCGGGCCGCGACCAGATGTCGGCGAACAGGTGGTCGGCGGTGACGGCGAAATGCGCGCCGGGCCCGTCCTGCATCTCGAATCCGTAGACCTTCTCCATCATGGCCAGGCCACGGGTGCGGGTGTCGTCGGTCATGGTTGCTCCTTCTTGTCGACGGTGCTGTCGACGCCGAGTCCAGGACCCAGGCCCGTGAGCGCGAGCCGGGCGAGCGGCAGTGCGACGTCGAGTCGTTCGCCGAGCCCGATCGCCAGCGAGAGATCCTTCTCCCCGAGGTCGCGGACGTGGGTCATGATCGGGTACCAGTTGTCGGTCTCGTCGAGAGCGTCGGTGGTGTCGCGGAGCATGATCGCTCCGGCGCCACCGGTGATCGCGTCGGTGTGACGGACGACCTTTCCGAGTTCGGTGATGTCGAGACCGGCGGCCTCGGCGAGCCGCTGCGCCTCGGCGGCAGCCGTGAACGAGACGAAGTGCAGCAGGTTGCGGGCCAGCTTCATCCGCGTACCGGCGCCCACGTCTCCGGCGTGCACGACGAGTTCGGCCCAGTGCCCGAACGGCTCCCGGACCTTCTCGAACGCGTCGTCGCTCGCCCCGACCATCACCGCCAACTTTCCCTTGTGCGCGCCGGGTGCGCCGCCGCTGACGGGCGCGTCGATCAGGTCGACGCCGTGCACACGGCAGCGGTCGGCGAGTTCGACGGCGGTGACGTCGCTGATGGTGGAATGCACCGCCACGACGGTGCCCGGCCGCGCGGTGTCGAGGATCTGTGTGACGACCGCGCGCACCTGCTCGTCGTTCAGCACGGTCACCGAGATGACGTCCGCGTTCTCCGCCACCTCCCGCGGACTCGACGTCACCTTCGCGCCCGCCTTGCCGAACGGTTCCAGCGCCTCCGGCCGGGTATCGCACACGATGAGCCCGCCGGGCCGGTCCAGCAGCCGCTTCGCCATGGGCGCACCCATGTTTCCGAGGCCGATATAGCCGACGGATACCTGTTCGGTCGTGGTCATGCGCGGAAGATCTGTCCGCCGTCGACGTTGAAGATCTGCCCGGTGATCCAGCTCGCCTCGTCGGAGAGCAGGAAGAGGCAGGCGCCGACGAGGTCGTCCGGGGTGCCCATCCGCTTCAGTGGCAACGTCTTGACCATGTCTGCCACCATATTTCCCGGCGTGACGGTGCGGGTGGCTTCGGTGTCGATCGGCCCGGGCGCGATGGCGTTGACCCGGATGTTCATGCCGCCCACCTCGTGGGCGAGTTGCTGGGTGAGGCCGTTGATCCCGACCTTCGCGAGGCCGTAGAAGCCGGAGTACAGCCAGGCGGCCGTGGACGACTGGTTGACGATGGAGCCGCCACCGCCGCTGTTCATGTGCGGCCACACGGCCCGGGTCACGTTGAGGGCGCCGTCGAAGTTCACGGCCATGAACTTCTTGTAGTAGTCCCACGGCACGGTGATGAGGAGATCGAGCTTCATGCCGCCGTAGATCGCGGCGTTGTTCACGAGATGGTCGATGCCGCCGAACTTCTCGACCGTGAACTCGGCGAGTTGCTTCGCCGAATCCTCGTCGGCGACGTCGACATCCTTGAACACCGCAGTCCCGCCGTCCGCGCTGATCTGCTTGGCCACGGTCTCACCGAGCTCTGCATTGAGATCGGCCACCACCACGTTCGCACCCTCGCGGGCGAGGGCGCGCGCGTAGCCCTCGCCGATGCCCTGCGCCGGTGACGATGGCGGTCTTACCGTCGAAACGTCCCATATCGATTGACTCCTGTGTTGTCGGGCCGGCTCGCCGGCGTACTATTGGGCCGGTTCCGCGACCAGCTTGGTCTCCAGGTATTCCTCGAAACCGGCCACACCCATCTCGCGGCCGATTCCGGACTGCTTGTATCCGCCGAACGGGGCGTCGGCCGAGTACCAGACGCCGCCGTTGACGCTGAGCGTGCCGGTGCGCACTCCGTCGACGACCCGCTCGATGCGGGCGGGATCGGTGCCCCACACCGACCCGGACAGCCCGTACGGCGAGTCGTTGGCGATGCTGATCGCGTCCTCGTCGCCGTCGTGGGGAATGATCACCAGCACGGGTCCGAAGATCTCTTCCCGAGCCACCCGGGCGGTGTTGTCGAGGCCGGTGATCAGGGTGGGTTCGACGAAGAATCCACGGTCCCGATCGGCCGGGCGGCCGCCACCGACCACGATCGTGCCGCCTTCCTCCCGCGCGATCCGCAGGTAGTCCTCGACGCGGGCGCGTTGCCGCGCGGAGATGAGGGGACCGCAGATGGTGCCGGGTTTCGCAGGATCGCCCGCGTGCAATCCGCCGAGGGTCCGGGCCGTGGCCTCGACCGCCTCGTCGTACTTCTCCCGGGGAACGAGCAGCCGGGTGGTGATGGCGCAGCCCTGCCCCGCGTGGGTGGACACGGTGAATGCGGCGACCCCACACGCGCCCGCGAGGTCGGCGTCGTCGAGCACGATGAACGCCGATTTGCCGCCGAGTTCGAGGAAGACCTTCTTCAGCGACTCGGACGCCGCCGCCATGACGGCCTTGCCCGTGGCGGTCGAACCGGTGAACGACACGAGGTCCACGCGGGGGTCGGTGGAGAGCTGAGCGCCGAGGGAGTGGTCGCTCGACGTGACGATGTTGACGACACCGGCCGGGAGGTCGGTCTCCTCGGCGATCAGGTGCCCGACGAGGGCGGCGCACCACGGAGTGTCGGGCGCGGGCTTGAGGACCACCGTGTTGCCGGCCGCGAGTGCGGGGCCGATCTTGGCGAAGTTGATCTGGTGCGGGAAGTTCCACGGCGTGATGGCCCCGACGACGCCGACGGCCTCCTTGAGGACGCGTCGGCGGGTCTTGATGCCCATCGGCTCGGCGATGCCCAGATCCTGTTCCCAGGAATAGCTTTCGGCGAGGTCCGCGAAATACCCGAGGTCGGCGACCGGGCCTTCGAGTTGCGGTCCGCTGGTGAGGAAGGCGGGGGCGCCGACTTCGGCGATGGTGATGTCGCGCAGTTCCTCGATGTGGGACTGCAGCACGTCGCGCAGCTGCCGCAGGCAGCCGGCGCGGAAGGCGTGGTCGCGGGACCACGTGGTGTCGTCGAAGGCCCGCCGTGCGGCGGCGACCGCGGCGTCCATGTCGGACGCGGTGGCGTCGGCGGCTCTCCCGAGTACCTCCTCGGTGGCCGGGTTGATCACCTCGAACGTGCCGCCGGAACCGGGAATCAGTTTGCCGTCGATCAGGAGAGCAGAGCTGTCGGTGGGGCGCAGAGTCATGGGTATTCGCTTCCGAATCGGGTGAGTGTCACAGCGATCTCCGAAAACTGGACATGTGTCTGGACTATAGTTTGAACAACTGGATGCCGCAATGACGAGTTCGGCGGAGGTGTGATGAATTCACGCGACGAGAGACGGCTGGACGGGCGAGGCGCCGTCGTGACCGGCTCGAGCCGGGGGATCGGCCGGGCCGTCGCGCACGCGCTCGCGGCGGAGGGGGCCGGCGTGGTGGTCAACGGCCGTGATCCGGCCGCGGCGGAGAAGGTGGCCGACGCGATCGTGCTCGGCGGTGGCCGGGCGATCGCGGTGGCTGGTTCGGCGGCCGCGGACGGCGTCGCGGAGGCGCTGGTCGACGCCGCGGAATGTGCGTTCGGCCAGGTGGACGTGCTGATCAACTGCGCCGGTGTCGCGGAGCCTGCCGGGTCGTCCATCCTCACCGTCACCGACGAGCAATGGCGCGAACTCATCGATGCGCACCTGACGGCGACGTTCCGCACGTGCCGGGCCGCGGCGCCCCTGATGGCGGAACGGGGGCGCGGAGCGATTGTGAACACGAGTTCGTTCGCTTTCCTCGGCGACTACGGCGGAACCGGATATCCCGCCGGCAAGGGGGCGGTCAACAGCCTGACCCTCGCCATCGCGGCCGAACTCGCCGAGTCCGGCGTCCGCGCCAACGTCGTGTGCCCCGGTGCGAAGACCCGCCTGTCCGTGGGAGCGGAGTACGAGCAGCGCGTCGAGGAACTGCACAGGCGGGGGATGCTGGACGATGCAACACGCTACGGCTCGCTGCATCCGGCACCCGCCGACTACGTCGCCCGGCTGTACGCGTTCCTGGCCAGCGACCTCGCTGCCGGAATCACCGGCGGGATCTTCGCCGGATCAGGGTGCTTCGTCGGCAGATTCGACCGGCCGGCTCCGACTGTGCTGGCCTACCGCGACCACGAGACCGAGCCGCCGTGGTCGCTCGACGAGCTGGCGAAGTTGGTGGGTTCCGCTCACGGTGAGCGGTGATGTGAATTGTCCGGCATCGCATGGGCCACGACTTCGTCGTAGGCGGCCGGCGACGTGTCCCGGAAAGATCAGCCCTACGTCCCGTAGGGATAAGTCTTTCGGATTCCGTGCCGCTACTATGGAATGCATCACGCCGCGGGAACTCGACGCCTACATCGGCAGAACCCGCGGCCCGCACGGGCGAGTGAAATCGTCCCGGCGCACGCGGCGGGCGACGCCGCGTACGAATCAAGGTCGAAAATAAGACGAGCGCAAAGACTTCGGTAATCACGTCGCTCTGGCGGCGGATTACGGCTCGTGTAATCGACTTGTGCCTGGGTGAAAGCGGCCCAATGAAGTTGACGCAGAGGCCCGCGGATAGCCGAGCACTATGTATCGGCATTACGCACGGAGAGAATGTATGTTGTTTTGCACCAAGATTGTTCGACAGTGTCCTCCCGGTGAATGTGCTGGTGACGGACGATCGCGGGCAACGATAATTCGACGATCTGGCCGACGATCGACGTTGCCTTCACCGTTCGGTCTTGCACGGTTCGATGTGTTGGTCCGCTGGGGGAGACGGAGGTGGGCGTCGGCAGGGCAGGGTAGGGACAGGCGGCGGTCGGACCCGAACACCGCGCTGGGCTATTTGGAGCAGCTTCCGGCACTGAGGTTGCTCGAGCGGCTTCCGGTTCCCGCCCTTGCTGTCGATGAAGAGGGGTTGATTGTGCATGCCAACCCGGCACTCGGGCGGATGCTGGGGTACCCCGAGCACTGGTTCGCCGGGTGCTCGGTCGCGGACGTGGTCGTTCCGGCGTCGTCGTCGGGCGGCCCCGCATCGGTGGCGCTGCTGCGGGACTTTGCGGGAAAGGTAATCGAACTCGCCCATCGCGAAGGCTTCGTTGTGCGTGCAGCGGTGAGCAGGTCGGTGTTGTGCAGGAAGGATGACCCCGTCACGTTCGTGTGCTTCCAGGACCTCACCGAGCAGTTGTGGGGCGGTGGGCGGGCCCCCGACTTCGAGTGATGCGCTCGCCCGGTATCGCATCCATTCTCCGTCGCGGTACCGAGGGTGAGCATGCGTGGCGAGTTCAGGTGGGCGACGACTCCGAGTCGGTGCCGTCCGAGCCGGGATCGGCGAACATCGCCTCGATTCGGTTCGTTTACTTTCGGTGCGCAGTTGTGGACCGAGCGGAGCGGCCGGGGCGCGCGAGGGATTCGCGGCAACCGAACGGTCTCGCCGGCTGTGTCCGGTGGCCTTCTCGACCGGAACATTTGGATTCCAGGTGGGTGGGAAACCCCGCGGTTTCGACGCGAACGCACATCGAATCGGCGGACAATGAATGCACCCGGCAGTGGGTTGCGGCGAGGAAGGGGCGTCATGTCCGAAGGTTCGTCGGTCAAGCAGGGCGTCGCGGCGGGGACCGCGATGGGTGCAGCGGTCATCATGGTCACCGTCGGACTCCTGCAGTTCTTCCAAGGGCTCGCGGCGGTCTATGAGAACGAGGAGTTCGTGGTGGGGGTGGAGTACCTCTACAAGTTCGACTTCACGGTCTGGGGCTGGATCCATCTCGTGCTGGGTGCGTTGGTCGCGGTGACCGGCCTCGCGTTGTTCACCGGCGCCGCGTGGGCCCGGGTGTCGGCGATCGTGATCGCCGCGATCTCGATCGTGGCCAATTTCCTATGGCTGCCGCACTACCCGTGGTGGTCGGTGATCGTCATCGCGCTCGACGTGGTGGTGATCTGGGCGATCTCGACGTGGCGGCCGAACCCTTCTGACGCCTGGGCCTGAGAACGGAACCAGTAGGGGGGTGGCCTTTCAGGACGGGGTGTGCGCTCGCTCCGGCCACCCGACGCTGGACAGTGCTCCGCGCAGCACCGATTCGTAGATCGAGTCCAGGTCCAGCTCGTCGCCGAGGAAGTCGGTGTTCACCAGCATCACGAAGCCGTGCATCGCGGCGAAGATGCTGACGGCCGCGTCGAGGGTGTCCTCGGGCGGCAGTCCGCACGACGCCAGCATCGTGCGCAGCGCCGTGTTCGCGTCCAATGCCGCGGAGATGAACGCGTCCCGGTCCACCGGGCTGGTGGTCAGCGTCTGATACCGATGCGGATGCTCGGTCGCCCAGACGCGGTGCGCGTCGACGAGCGCACGAAGGCCGTCCGGACCGCTTCGGCCCATGGCGATCTCGCGCAGGTGGGCACCGAGTTCCGCCATGGTGCGCACCTGGACGGCACCGCGGATGTCGTCGAGGTTGCGGACGTGGTTGTAGAGCGACGCGGTGACGACGTTCAGCCGGGCGGAGAGACTCGTCATCGACAGTGGCTCCCAGCCGAGTTCGTCGATGATCTCGATCGCGGCATCCACGACCTTGTCTCGCGTGAGTGTGCGCCGTCGGATCGGTCCGTTCTGCCCTTTCGCCATGGGCCCAGCATAAGGGCTTCCATTACAAATGAAAGTATGTAGTTTAAGACGCATCCCATTCGTTTATCGATCGAGGAGCAGTGTATGACCGCGTCTCGGATTGATCTCAAATCCCCCGACGTCTACGCGGAAGGGGTCCCCTACGCGTTCTTCGACCATCTGCGGGCGAGCGAACCCGTCTATTGGCAGCCCGAGGAGAACGGCACCGGGTTCTGGGCGGTGACCAAGCATGCCGACGTCGTCGCCGTGTCCCGCGACAGCGCGACGTTCTCATCGGCGGTGGGCACCACCCAGATCGACGATTTCGACGAGCAGACCCGCGCGAAGCAGGCCGCCATGCTCGTCAACCTCGACCCTCCCGACCACACCCGGCTCCGGCAGCTCGTCAGCCGCGGATTCACCCCGCGCACAGTCAAAGTGCTCGAGGGGCACATCCGCGACATCTGTGCGCGGATCGTCGATCGGCTGCTGGACGCACGCGACGTCGACTTCGTTCCCGAGGCGGCAGCGCCGTTGCCGCTCGAGGTCATCGCGGCGCTGCTGGGTGCGCCTGCCGGGGACGTCGACAAGCTGTACGACTGGTCCAACCGGATGATCGGCTTCGACGACCCCGAGTACGGCACCACCCAGGCCGACGGCGAGATGGCTGCGGCGGAGATCTTCCTGTACGCCAACGAGCTTGCGGCGCAACGTCGCATCGAACCGCGCGACGACATCGTCACCAAGCTCGTGCAGCCGGACGGGAACGGCGACACGCTCACCGAGATGGAATTCAACATGTTCTTCGTCCTGCTCGTGGTGGCGGGGAACGAAACGACGCGCAACGCGACCGCCGGTGGGATGCAGGCCTTCATCGATCATCCCGATCAGTGGCGACGACTTCAGTTCGAGCCGGAACTGGCTGCGAGCGCGGTGGAGGAGATCCTGCGGTGGGTGACCCCGGTGATGGACTTCCGGCGCACCGCCACCCGGGACGCCTACATCGGAGATCAGTTGGTCAGGGCCGGCGACAAGGTGGTGATCTACTACCCGAGCGCCAACCGGGACGAGGACGTCTTCGACGAGCCGTACCGGTTCGACATCGGCCGGAGTCCCAACCCGCAGATCGCGTTCGGCGGTAGCGGGGTGCACTTCTGTCTCGGCGCCCACCTGGCGCGTCTCGAGCTGAAGATCCTGTTCGAGACTCTCGCCGCGCGGATCGACCGCGTGGAACCCACCGGCCCGGTCGTCCGGCTGCGGTCGAATTTCATCAGCGGCATCAAGACGATGCCCGTGCGAATCCACCCGCGCAGTCCGGTGTGAGAGTCCGATTCTCGTTGCCAGCCGCTGGTAACTGTAGTAGCGTCCAGACACGTGTCCAGTAGTATGAATTTCGAGTCCACCCGCCGCCGTCTGACCGAGAAGCAGGCCGACACCGTCGACCGCCTCACCAAGGCGGCAGTCGAAGTGCTGCGTGAAGAGGGATTCGCGGGACTCACCGTCCGCTCGGTGGCCGGCATCGCCGGGGTCGCGCCCGCGACGGCCTACACATACTTCTCGTCCAAGGAGCACCTCGTCGCCGAGGTCTTCTGGCGGCGCCTCGCCGCCTCACCGCAGCCGGTGGACGACGGACTCGATCGCACTGGACGCGTGGTCGCCGTGCTCCGTCACATCGCTCTCCTGGTGGCGGACGAACCCGAACTCGCCGGCGCCGTCACCAACGCGCTGCTCGGCCGCGACCCCGACGTGGAGCACCTCCGCGCCCGCATCGGGCTGGAGATCCGCGACCGTCTCGCCACCGCACTGGGCGACGGCCACGATCCCGACGTCCTCGAGGCGCTGGAGCTGCTGTACGCCGGCGGCCTGGTCCGCGCGGGAATGGGCTACGGGTCCTACGCACAATTCGCCGATCGACTCGAAACTTCCGCCAAGCTGATTCTGGAGTAGATGCCATGACCGCAGCCTCGATGCCCGGGGTGTCACACAATCCGGTGACGTTCAATCCGTACGACTATGGCTTCCACGAAGATCCGTACGTCACGTATCGAAGACTGCGGGAAGAAGCGCCCCTCTACTACAACGAGGATCTCGACTTCTGGGCGTTGTCCCGGCACGAGGACGTCGTCGCGGCGTTCCGCGACAACCAGCGCCTGTCGAGCGCGAACGGGGTGTCGCTCGACCCGGCGGCCTACGGTCCGCACGCTCACAAGACGATGTCCTTTCTCGCGCTGGACGATCCGCGGCACATGCGGATGCGGCAGTTGGTGTCCCGCGGCTTCACTCCGAGGCGGGTGAACGAACTCGAGGGGCGGATCCTGGATCTGACCCGGCAGTACCTCGACCCGGCGCTCGCGGCGGGTGAGTTCGACTGGATCGGCGAGTTCGCCGGCAAGCTCCCGATGGACGTGATCTCGGAACTGATGGGGGTGCCGGAGGCCGACCGCGTGGAACTCCGCCGGCTCGCCGACCTGGTGGTGCACCGCGAGGAGGGCGTCCTCGACGTGCCCCACGCCGCGATGGAGGCGTCGCTCTACCTCGTCGGCTACTACGCCGACATGCTGGCCGAGCGGCGCAGGAAACCGACCGAGGACCTCACGTCCGCCCTGCTCGAGGCGGAGATCGACGGCGACCGGCTCACCGACGACGAGATCATCGCGTTCATGTTCCTGATGGTGGTGGCGGGCAACGAGACCACCACCAAACTGCTCGGCAACGCGCTGTACTGGGGTTTCCGCTATCCGGGCGAGGCCAGGCACGTGTTCGAGGATGCGAGCCGGGTGCCGGAGTGGGTGGAGGAGACCCTGCGTTTCGACACGTCCAGCCAGATGGTCGCCCGGACGGCGTCCGTCGACCTGGACTTCCACGACCGGACGGTTCCCGCCGGCGGCAAGGTGCTGATCCTCATCGGCTCCGCGAACCGTGACTCGGCGGTGTTCGAGGACGCCGACGAATACCGGATCGGCAGGGACACGTCCAACAAGCTCGCGAGCTTCGGCGGCGGCACCCACTTCTGCCTCGGCGCCCACATGGCCAGGCTCGAAGCGCGGATCGCGCTCACCGAACTCGTCTCCCGCATCGACGACTATGACATCGACGAGGCGAACAGTGTGCGCGTCCACTCGACCAACGTGCGCGGTTTCGCCACCCTCCCCATGAAAGTGCAGGTCCGCGATGCCTAGGTTCGAGCCCAACCCGCAGCGGCGCCCGTCGATCGTCGCCGGGGCCTCTTCGGGAATCGGCACGGCGACGGCCTATGCGCTGGCCGAGGCCGGTCACCCCGTCGCGCTCGGTGCCCGCCGGGTGGCCGAATGCGAGGAGATCGCGGAGAAGATCCGCAGCAACGGCGGAGAAGCGTTCGCGCACTACCTCGACGTCACCGACACCGCATCCGTCGACGAATTCGTCACCGCGGCGGAGAAAGCCCTCGGCCCCACCGAGATCGCGTTGTCGGGGGCAGGCGACCTGGAGTTCTCCGTCGCGCACGAGATGGACCCCGACCAGTTCCTGGGCCAGGTCAACGTCCATCTGGTCGGTGCGCAGCGTCTCGCGCACCGCCTCCTTCCCGGCATGATCGAACGCAGGCGCGGAGATTTCGTCCTGATCGGATCCGATTGCGCCGACACCCCCCGGCCCCGGATGGGCGCCTACAACGCCGCGAAGGCCGGCGTCGAGATGATGGGCCGGCAGATGCGAATGGAGCTGGAAGGCACCGGCGTCCGGGCGTCGGTCGTCCGTCCGGGCCCCACCCAGACATCCATGGGGATGAACACCACCGAGGAGGTCATCGGACCCGTCCTCGAAGACTGGACGAAATGGGGATTCGCCCGGCACTCGTACTTCCTGCGCGCCTCCGCGATCGCCGACGCCGTCGTCGCCGCCGTCAGTGCGCCGCGCGGCGCACACATGGTGCTGATCGAGGTGCAGCCCGAGGCGCCCCTGGGAAAGGATGGAGAATGAACCTGGCTACCCCGCAACGGGTGTCCGGCGGTGAGCACGAGCACGGACATCTCGAAGAATTGCGCACCGACCCGATCGCGCTGATGCGCCGCGTCCGGGAGGAGTGCGGCAACGTCGGTGTCTTCCAGCTCGCCGACAAGAAGGTGGTGCTGCTGTCCGGCGCCGAGGCCAACGAATTCTTCTTCCGCTCCACCGACGAGGATCTCGACCAGCAGGCCGCTTACCCGTTCATGAAGCCGATCTTCGGCGAGGGAGTCGTGTTCGACGCGAGCCCCGAGCGCCGCAAGGAGATGCTGCACAACCAGGCGTTGCGCGGCGAGCAGATGAAGGGCCACGCCGCGACGATCGCGCACGAGGTCGACCGCATGGTGGCGCAGTGGGGCGACGAGGGGGAGATCGATCTCCTCGAATTCTTCGCGGAGCTGACCATCTACACGTCCTCGGCCTGCCTGATCGGCAAGAAGTTCCGGGAACAGCTCGACGGCCGGTTCGCGCACCTGTACCACGAGCTCGAGCAGGGCACCGACCCCATCGCCTACGTCGACGCCTACGCCCCGATCGAGAGCTTCCGCCGGCGGGACGAGGCGAGGGTGCAGTTGGTGGCCCTCGTCCAGGAGATCATGAACGGGCGCATCGAGAACCCTCCTCAGGGCAAGGAGGATCGGGACATGCTCGACGTGCTCGTCTCGATCAAGGACGAGGGCGGCAACGAGCGCTTCACGGCGGACGAGATCACCGGCATGTTCATCTCGATGATGTTCGCCGGGCACCACACCACGTCCGGCACCGCGGCCTGGACCCTGATCGAGCTGCTGCGGCACCCGGACTACGCCAAGCAGGTGGTCGCCGAACTCGACGACCTCTATTCGGACGGCTCCGACATCAGTTTCGGGGCACTCAGGCAGATCCCGAAACTCGAAGCGGTGCTGAAGGAGACGCTGCGGTTGCACCCGCCGCTGATCATCCTGCTGCGCGTCGCGCGGGGCGAATTCGAGGTCGGCGGCTACCGGATCGCCGAGAACGACCTGGTGGCGGCCACGCCCGCGATCTCCAACCGGATCGCGGAGGACTTCCCGAACCCGGACACGTTCGATCCCGAGCGCTACATCGACCCCAACCAGGAAGACATCGTCAACCGCTGGACGTGGATTCCGTTCGGCGCAGGCAGGCACCGCTGCGTCGGGGCCGCGTTCGCGCTGATGCAGTTGAAGGCGATCTTCTCGATTCTCCTGCAGGACTGGGAGTTCGAGATGGCACAACCCTCCGAGACGTACCGCAACGATCACAGCAAGATGGTGGTGCAGCTGCAGCAGCCGTGCACGGTGAGGTACCGGAAGCGAAGCGCGTGATGAAAGTCGAAGCCGATCTCGACCTGTGTCAGGGTCATGCCGTGTGCGAGATGGAGGCACCCGACGTCTTCGTCGTCCCGAAGCACGGCAAGGTCGAGATCCTCGACACCGACCCACCCGAGAACCTGCGCGCCGAAGTCGAGAGCGCCGTGCGTTTCTGCCCGACCCAGGCCCTGCGGATCCTCGCGGACGACGACTCTGAAGGAGATAGCTGATGGCACAGTTCGATCGAAGGATCGGCCCGGCGGTGCAGTTCGATCGTGCGGAGCTCGACGAGATGGTGCAGCGCTGGGTGGACGAGAACAAGCGGTGCGAGTCGCTCGGCGACTGGAAGCCGCTCGCCGAGATGTACACCGAGGACGCCACGTACGGATGGAACTACGGGCCGAAGGATGACTTCATGGCCGTCGGCCGGGACGAGATCCGCGACCTGGCGCTCGGGCAGGAAATGGACGGGCTCGAGGGCTGGCAGTACCCCTACCAGCAGTTCGTCATCGACGATCGCAGCGGCGACGTCATCGGATTCTGGAAGCAGGTGTCCGAACGCACCCGCGACGACGGCACGCACTATCAGGTCACCGGAATCGGCGGCAGCTGGTTCCGCTACGGCGGCAACTTCCAATGGTCCTGGCAGCGTGACTTCTTCGACTTCGGCAACGTCTCGAGTCTGTTCC
Organism: Rhodococcus sp. LB1; assembly: GCF_001583455.1. Lineage (NCBI taxonomy): Bacteria > Bacillati > Actinomycetota > Actinomycetes > Mycobacteriales > Nocardiaceae > Rhodococcus > Rhodococcus sp. LB1. The sequence continues at coordinate 19,361 of NZ_LTCZ01000047.1, forward strand.
TCGAGATGATCACGAACAACGCGATGTCCGACGGCATGAACGCGCGGATCCAGCGCGCGACGTCCGGTCGGCTGCCGGGGTGGTATCCGGTCGGCACGGCCCCGGTCCCGCTGTGGTGAGTACGGTGAAGGTTCCGGCGTCGTTCGCCGATCTGTCCCGCGAGGATCTCGCGATTCTCGTTCCGGAACTGCTCCTGTGCGGTCATCTCATCGACCGCTCCGGTATGCCGCACCTCATCGGGGCGTTCGGTCGCGAGGGCATGACGCAGGTCGCGATCGAGGAGTGGATGGCGTCGAGCCCCCTCTACACGCGGCGGATGCAACGCGCGCTGGGATTCGAGGGCGACGGCGTCGTCACGATCTTCAAGGGTCTGCAACTCGACATCGGTGCGCCGCCCCAGTTCATGGACTTCCGGTACCGCGTCACCGATCACGACCACGGTGAGTTCTGGCTGGATCACTGCGGCGCGTTGATGGACGTCGAACCGATGGGCGACGAGTACGTCACCGCGATGTGCCACGACATCGAGGACCCGACGTTCGACGCCACCGCATTGGCGACCAACCCGCATGCGCAGGTGCGTCCCGTGCACCGTCCGCCCCGCAGACCGGCGGACCGGACACCGCACTGCCTCTGGGCGGTCACCATCGACGAGGCCCACGTGCCACCCCCGATTCCGGAAGGACTGGTGACGGTGGGGAAGTCGCGGGCGGCGACGGTCGAGTTGTCGCCGATCGACACCGGCGGGCCGGGGCAGCACGACTACGCGGGCGCGCTCCTCGGCGACCTGCGGTTCCCGGACTTCTCCCATTCGGCTCTGACTCGGATGGCGGAGGAGGTGTGCGTACAGCAGCACCTGCTGACGCTCGGTTTCCTGCTCGCGGTGCGGGCCCGCACCGATGCCGAATCCGCGCTCGACATCGCCCGCAAGCAACTCACCGGCATCGCCGGCCTCACGTCGGAGCGGATCCGGAACGCGCTCGGACTGCCCGCGGACCTCGAGGGCCTCGCCGTCGTCCTCGCTGTGCATCCGGCGTTCAATCCCCGTCAGTACGTGGACGTCACCATCACCCTCGGCGACCGCATGCTGCTGACCCTCGGCAGGGACTGCGGAGCCGGGGCGGACGGGGCGTGGCCGTCCATGATCGACGCCGAGCACCTCGGGCCGTTGAACGCGCTCGTGCGCGGGGTGTCGCCGCGCTTCGCAGTGCAGGTGGTCGAGGAGACGGATGCGGCGCTGACCGTGGAAATCGTGATCGGTGAGCCGCCCGCGAAGGAGGCACCCGAGGTGGCGCTCACCCGGTTCAGCACGGGAGCCGACTTCGCGTTCACCGATCGAGGAATACCCCTACCACTCACAGTCGTCTGAGAGAGGACGCCCCCGTGGCCTACAACCTTGCGGACCTCTTCGAGCATTCCGTCGACGCGATGCCGGAACGGGTGGCGTTGATCTGCGGCGCCCGTCGCGTCACCTACCGCGAACTGGAGGACCGCGCCAACAGGCTGGCCCACCACTTCCTGGACGTCGGGCTGACCGTCGATTCGCACATCGGCGTGCACCTGCACAACTCCATCGAGACCATGGAGACGTTGCTGGCGGCGTACAAGATTCGTGCGGTTCCGGTCAACATCAACTACCGCTACACCAGCGACGAACTCGCCTATGTGTACGGCAACGCGGAACTCGACGCCGTGGTCCACCATCGGATCTACTCGCCGCGCATCGCGGAAGTCCTGCCCTCGCTGCCGCGGATCCGGCATACCGTCGTCGTCGAGGACGATCTCGGCGGCGCCGGTGTGCCCAGCGACTCGGTGCCGTACGAGGAGGCACTGTCCGGTAGTGGCGACCGGGACTTCGGCGAGCGCAGCTCCGAGGACCTGTTCATCATGTACACCGGCGGCACCACCGGACGTCCCAAGGGTGTGGTGTGGACGCACGAGGCGATCTGGCGTGTCCTCGCGGGCGGTCTCGACTTCTACACCGGTGACGCGATCGAGAACGAGTACCAGCAGTCACGGTTCGGGTCGCAGGGGGAGCCGACCCTGTGGTTCGCGTTGCCGCCGTTGATCCACGCGGCCGCGATGATGCCGACGTTCACCGCGCTGTTCAGCGGGAACACCGTGCTGCTGGAATCGAAGTTCGACGCCGACCGGACGTGGGAGTTGGTCGAACGGCACAGGGTGCAGATCCTGATCATCACCGGCGACGCGATGGGACGGCCGCTGATCGAGGCGCATCAGTCCTCGCGCACCGACACGTCGAGCGTGGGTGTGGTGGCATCCGGGGCCGCGCTGTTCTCGCCGGTGATCAAGGACGCCTTCCTCGACGCGTTCCCGGGACTGCTGGTCTCCGATTCCATCGGCGCGTCGGAGACAGGTTTCGGCGGAATCGGTTTCGCGACCAAGGGGGAGAAGCAGGTGGGTGGGCCCCGGGTGCCTGCCGGACGGTACGCCCTGGTGATCGACGAGGACGACGTTCCCGTCGAACCGGGGTCGGGGAAGGACGGCTGGTTCGCGAAGGGCGGGTACGTCCCGGTGGGTTACTACAACGACCCGGACAAGACACGGGAGATCTTCCGGGAGGTCGACGGGCGACCCGTCGTCGTCACCGGCGACCGCGCGCGGATCGAGGCCGACGGATCGATCACCCTGCTCGGCCGCGGCAACATGGTGATCAACACCGGCGGCGAGAAGGTGTTCGCCGAAGAGGTCGAGAGCGCGGTGAAGGCGTACCGCGACGTCTACGACGCCATCGTCGTCGGCGTCCCCGACGAACGGTGGGGGCACCGGGTCTCCGCGGTCGTGCAGGCGCGCGACGGGCGGGGCGTCGACTTCGCCGGACTCGAGGAACACGTGCGGCAGAGCCTGGCCGGCTACAAGATTCCGCGCCTGGTGTGGGTGGAAGACACCGTCCAGCGCACCCCGAGCGGCAAGCCCGACTACCGCTGGGCCCAGGGCGTCACCAAACAGCGCGACCCCGACCACCGCACGTGAGTGGCGAAGCGTGCTCCCGCACGCTTCGCCACTCACGTACGGGTCAGGCGGGAGCGCGGACGACCAGGACCGTTCCCGGGAACTCCGCGGCGAGTTCCTGACGGCTGTGCTTCACGGCCGCGGTGCCGTAGCCCTTCTTCCGGGCGTCGGGGGCGATCCAGATGGCGACGTCGACCTCGCGTCCCGACAGTTCGCCGAACACCATGCCGACGGCCGTGTTCTCCGCGGTGTCCTCACACACGAACCACGCTGCGGACTCGTCGTCGACACGGCTCAGGCCTTCCGTGCGTTCCTTCTCGACCCGCTCCTCGGACCACTGCGTGCCCGCGTCGTCGACCTGCTCGCCGCAGCGGCGCCGGAACAGTTCGGCGTCTTCCTCGGTTTCGGTGAACGGCCGGAGGCGGAAGTTCCGCCCGGTGCTCGCCGGCCGGTCCGTAGACGTCCACTCGAGAGTGGCGTCGAGGTCCTTCAGTTCCGTCTGGATGCGGAGCCGTTCGACCTTGGTGAGGCGGCGGAATGTCAGGTTGAGGACGGCTTCCGCGTACGCCTCGGACGTGTCGAGGAGTCCGGCGACGGTGGTGAGGGCCTCGGCGTGATCCTCGCTGTCGACGATGGCGTCGAGAACCTCGTGGCGCTGCTCGAGTGCGCGCAGCAGGACCGCGGTGAGCTCTCGACGGTCGTGTATCCGATCTTGAACCTGTGTACTCATGTCTGCAATTCCTCGCCCTCGGCCGTCGTACAAGTCCGTACGCGTCAATACTGCAAGAAGTCCTCCGACATGGCACCCGTTACCCGGCGGTACATACACGTGCTATCGGGGGTTGCAGACCACGACGGGGATCGTGCGGTCCGTCCAGGCCTGGTAATTGTCGAAATCCGGATACATGTCGACGAGCCGCGGCCACAGGCGCGCGCGTTCCTCGGGATCCGCCACGTGGGCGGTCATCGGCCGCACCCGCGACTTCACCTGGACGGTCACCCCCGGGTTGGCGCGCAGGTTGAGGTACCACATCGGGTGCTTCGGGAGGCCACCCTGCGAGGCGACGAGGATGATGCGGTCGCCGTCCTGGAGGAACAGCAGCGGGCTGATTCTCGGCTCGCCGCTCTTCCGTCCGGTGGTGGTGAGCAGGCAGACGGGCAACCCGCGGGGAAAGGCGCTGCCCACCCGCCACTTGCTGCCCAAGCGCCCGCCCGTCCGCCGGTACAGCACCACGTTGATCTTCGACATCCACTTGATGAAGGAGACCGTCCACTTCGAGTCGAGGCCGGGCGGTCGGGCGGGGGCGGGTGCATTCATCGGCAGATCCTAGATCCGCTCGATGATGGTGCCGGTGGCGAGCGCGCCGCCGGCACACATCGTGATCAGTGCCGTCGACCCGTCGGCGCGTTCGAGTTCGTGCAGCGCGGTGGTGATGAGACGAGACCCGGTGCTGCCCACGGGATGGCCGAGTGCGAGCGCACCGCCGTTGACGTTGACCCGATCCATGTCGGGCTCGTGCACCGACGCCCACGACAGCAGTACCGACGCGAAGGCCTCGTTCACCTCGAACAGGTCGAGGTCGCCGATCTTCATGCCGCTGCGTTCGAGGACGCGCGCCGTGGCCTGGACGGGTCCGTCGAGGTGGAATTCGGGTTCGGAGCCGACGAGCGCCTGGGAGATGATGCGGGCCCGGGGCTTCAGACCGAGGGCGCGCGCCCTGGATTCGTCCATCAGCATGACGGCGGCGGCGCCGTCGGAGATCTGCGAGGACGTGCCCGCCGTGTGGATGCCGCCCTCGAGAACGGGCTTCAGCTTGGCGAGCGACTCCGCGGTGGTATCGCGCAGACCCTGATCGCGCGTCACGACCCGGGTTTCCCCGGTGAGGTTGCCTTCCTTGTCCACCACGGGTGCGGTCACGTGCAACACTTCCCGGTCGAATCGCCCTTCGTCCCACGCCTGCTTGGCGCGTGCCTGCGAACGGACTCCGAGGGCCTCGACGTCCGCGCGGGTGATTCCGCGGCGACGGGCGATGCGCTCGGCGGCCTCGAACTGGTTGGGCATGTCGATGTCCCAGTCGGCGGGCCTGCGCGGCCCGGCGTTCTCGCCGACGTTCGCCCCGAGCGGCACCTGGCTCATTGCTTCGATGCCGCAGGCGATTCCGACGTCGATCGCGTCGGTGGCGATCAGGCCTGCGATCAGGTGGTTGGCCTGTTGCGCGGAGCCGCACTGGCAGTCGATCGTGGTGGCGCCGACCTGCCAGGGCAGTCCGGCATGCAGCCACGCGGTCCGGGTGATGTTGTTCGACTGCGCCCCGGCCTGGGTGACGCAACCACCGATCACCTGCTCCACCAGTTCGGGGTCGATGCCGGAGCGGTCGAGGATGCCCCGCTGAGCGGCGCCGAGGATCTCGGCGGCATGCAATCCGGACAGCCAGCCACCGCGCTTTCCGATCGGGGTGCGTACTGCCTCGACGATTACTGGTGTGCCCACGGTGGGCTCCTTTCCTTGTCCTCAGAAAATAGAACAGGTTCTGCTGTCCGGGCAAGGTCTGAATGAGCTTTCCTTTGCTAGTCGCCCGGCTTGTGCTTCAATGCTAGTAGAACGTGTTCCACATCACGGAGTGGTGTATGGCTTAGGGCAGGAGACAGCAGTGGCGCAGCCCAATCTTCCAGAGGGTTTCGACTTCACCGACCCGGACATCTACGCAGAGCGCATCCCGTACCAGGAGTTCGCCGAACTGCGGAAGACTGCCCCGATCTGGTGGAACCCGCAGCCGCCGGAGATCGGTGGCTTCCACGACGACGGCTACTGGGTCGTCAGCAAGCTCGAGGACGTCAAGGAGGTGTCGCGGCGCAGCGACGTCTTCTCCACACACGAGAACACCGCGATCGTGCGGTTCGCCGACGACATTCCGCGCGAGAACATCGAGATGCAGCGTTTCATCCTCATCAACAAGGATGCTCCCGAGCACACCAAGCTCCGCAAACTCGTCTCCCGCGGATTCACGCCCCGCGCGATCAACAGCCTGCGCGAAGAACTCACCGAGCGCGCCGAGAAGATCGTGAAGGAGGCCGCCGAATCGGGGGCCGGCGACTTCGTCACCCAGGTGGCGTGTGAGCTTCCGCTGCAGGCGATCGCCGAACTGCTCGGCGTGCCGCAGGAGGATCGCCTGAAGGTGTTCGACTGGTCGAACCAGATGACGGGCTACGACGACCCCGAACTGGACATCGACCCGCAGGCCGCGTCGATGGAGATCCTCGGCTACGCGTACCAGATGGCGGACGAGCGCAAGAAGTGCCCCGCCGACGACATCGTCACGACGCTGATCGAAGCGGACATCGATGGAAATGAGCTTTCTCCCGAGGAATTCGGTTTCTTCGTGATCCTGCTGGCGGTTGCCGGCAACGAGACCACGCGCAATGCCATCACACACGGCATGATGGCGTTCCTGGACCATCCCGATCAGTGGGAACTCTACAAGAAGGAGCGCCCCAAGACGGCGGCGGACGAGATCGTCCGGTGGGCGACCCCGGTCAACTCGTTCCAGCGCACCGCACTGGAAGACACCGAACTCGGCGGAGTGCAGATCAAGAAGGGGCAGCGAGTCGTAATGCTCTACGGCTCTGCGAATTTCGACGAGGACGCGTTCGAGAACCCGGAGAAGTTCGACATCATGCGGGAGAACAACCCGCACGTCGGATTCGGTGGAACGGGCGCCCACTTCTGCCTCGGCGCCAACCTGGCGCGACTCGAGATCGACCTGATCTTCAACGCGATTGCGGATCACCTGCCCGATATCACCAAGCTGGGAGATCCGCGGCGGTTGCGCTCGGGCTGGCTCAACGGTATCAAGGAGTTTCAGGTCGATTACAAGACTGCGTCAGGCGGTTGCCCGGTCAGACACTGACCCCCCTGATTCAGCGGCGTCGGAGGGCACCCTCATCCTCTCCGACGCCGCTGTTCTCTTTCGGTCCGAGGAAGGGTGGGAGCAGGCCATGACTGTGCAGTCCACCATCCACGACCTGGGTGCCGTCTTCTCGGCGCCGGGAGACCCGACCGTCACCGCTGCCCTCGGCGCATTCCTCCGTCGCCTGGACTCCGCGCCTCGCCTCCTCGGGTTCGGCGAGCCCATGCACGGGGAGGAGAGTTTTCTGCGGCTCCGCAACCAGATGTTCCGGTTCCTCGTCGAACACGAGGGCTATCGATCCATTGCGATCGAAAGCAGTTGCCTGAAGGGGATACTCGTCGACTCGTTCGTGAGGGGTGGGGTCCGCCTGCCGCTCGACGACGTCATGGAGCACGGCTTCAGCCACGGCTTCGGTGAGTCCCGGGCGAACCGCGATCTGATCCTGTGGATGGCCGAATACAACCGTCGACGCGAACCGGACGAGCAACTCCGATTCTTCGGATTCGACGGCCCCATCGAGATGACGTCCGCGGACAGCCCGAGGCAGGCCCTGACCTTCCTCGACACCTACCTGCGGACCCACCTCGACGATCAGGATCTGCCGTGCACTCCGGACAGGGTCTCCGCACTGATCGGCGACGACGACCGCTGGAGCAATCCGGCCGTCGCCATGGACCCGACCCAGGCCGTCGGTGCCACGCCCGGGGCCGTCGAGTTGCGTCTCATCGCCGACGACCTGATGACGCTGCTGGCGTCACAGGCGCCTCGCCTCGTGGCCGAAGGCACGCGAGACGAATTGTGGGAGGCCGAGCTTCACGGTCGCGTCGCCGCCCGCCTGCTCAGCTATCACGCAGGAATGGCAGAGAACTCTCCACGCCGCATCACGAGGCTGCTGGGAATCCGCGACACCCTCATGGCGGACAACCTGTCCGCGCTCGTGCAGAGGGAAGCCGATCGAGGCCCGACGTTCGTCTTCGCTCACAACGGCCATCTGTCGAAAGGCGAAACCCACTGGGATCTCGCCGGACTGCATCTGCACTGGTGGTGCGCCGGTGCCCACCTGGGCCTGCGGCTCGGCGATGCGTACACGGTCATCGGTGGGGCCGTCGGGGAGGCGCCCGGCCACGGCATCGGGACGCCGCCACCCGACACCGTCGAGGGCCGGCTCTTCGCCGTGGGGGAAAGCTGTCTCGTACCTGCCGCGCCGGTGGTCCGCAGGATCGGAGACGTGGAGAAGCGTGCCGATCCGTCGGGCAACTCCACGTACTTCCCGCTGGACCCCGCCGGCCTCGGCGAACTCGACGCGATCCTCTTCGTCCGGCACCTCGACGACGCCGACACGTAATTGGGGCCTTCAGGCCTTCCGCAGTGTCTTCATCGCCCGCTCTACCTCCCAGAAGGCCCGCAGGGACGTGATCTTGCCGTCCTCGTTCACGCGGTAGATGAACACGCCCTCGGCGTCGATCCGAGATCCCGCCACCGTGGACCGGATGGTCCCGATGTTCACGTTCTCGTTCCCGCACACCAGTGAATCGGTGATGAGGAACTCGAGCGATTCGGTGGTCGCGATCGTCATGTCGTAGAACCGCGAGATCGCGTCGAGGCCGCGGTGACCCTTGCCTTCGGGGTCGAAACCCGAAGGGCCGACCGGGTCTTCGACACACGCGTCCTCGGCGAACAGGGCCAGCCACTCGTCCTTGCGCCTACCGCTGGCCGCCTCGCGGGAAGCCTGCCCGGCGAGGCGGGCGGGATGGTCGGTCGTCGTCATGTCCACACCCCTATCCGATGTACTGGTCGGCGAACTTGCGCAACGATTCCTGCTTGGCCTCGAGTGGTCCGTCGAAACCGATGCCGTCGAAAACCCACGGGACGACGATCGTGTCGGTCACTCCGGCATCCGCCAATTCGGCGTAGCCGTCCTTGCCGAAACGGTCGATGCACACGGTCTGGATCTCATAGGGCAGATCGGATCGGCCGTACTCCTCCCGGAGTTCCCGCAATCGCGCGATGACCTGGACGAGATCGTCGAACTTGATCATCGCGGACGTCCAGCCGTCGCCCACCCGGGCGGCGCGTCGTAGCGCGACGTCGGTGTGTCCGCCGACGTAGAACGGCACCGGCTTCGTCGGCGCCGGGCTCATCTGCAGGCGGTCGAAGTCGAAGAACTCGCCGTGGTACTCGACCATGCCGCCGCCGAGGATCAGCTTGATGACATCGATCATCTCGTCGACGCGCGCACCGCGCTTCTTGTACGGCACGCCGCACCATTCGAATTCCTCGGGTGCCCAGCCGATCCCGACGCCGAACCCGAAACGGTTGCCGATGAGGTTGGCGACCGAACCCACCTGGCGGGCGAGGAGTACCGGGTTGCGGGAGCCCAGCTTGAGGACCTGGGTGTAGAACTCGATCTTCGACGTCACCGCGCCCATGGCGGCCGCCGCGATCAGCGGATCCACCCACGGGGTTTCCTCGTTCCACATCCGCGAGCCGTCCGGGGTGTACGGGTAGTCGGCGCTCTGCTTCTCCATGAAGAACAGTGAGTCGGGAAGTGCGATGGACGCGAACCCACACTCCTCGGCTGTTTTCGCGAGAGCAGGCAGTTGGTCGAGGGGATTCATGGCGATGCCGACGGTGAACTTCATGGTGATGCCCGCTCCTAATTGTTCGGCCGGTCGGAACCGACCACCCACATCGAGAAGTACTGCGAACCGCCGCCGTAGGCGTGGCCGAGTGCCTTGCGTGCGTCCTTCACCTGATGGTCGCCGGCGCGGTGCATCACCTGCATCGCCGACTCGGCGAACCGGATCATGCCCGAGGCGCCGATGGGATTGGACGACAGGACGCCGCCGGACGCGTTGAGCGGAAGCCGGCCGCCGATGGCCGTCTCGCCGGCCTCGGTCAGCTTCCAGCCCTCGCCCTCGGAGACGAACCCCAGATTCTCGAGCCACATCGGTTCGAACCAGGAGAAGGGGACGTAGATTTCCGCCACGTCGATCTCGTCGAGCGGATCCTTGATGCCCGCGGCCTTCCACAGTGCCGCCGCGGCGTCCCGGCCGGCCTGCGGATTCACCTGGTCGCGTCCCGCGAACGTGGTGGGCTCGGTGCGCATCGCGGTGGCGTGGATCCAGGCCACCTCACGACCGTCCGCCGTGACCTGCTCGGCCGCCTCCTCGTTGCCGATCACCATCGCGCAGGCGCCGTCCGAGGACGGACACGTCTCGTCGTAGCGGATGGGATCCCACAGCATCTGCGAGGCCTGCACGGATTCGAGCGTGATGTCGGGTTGCTTGAGGTGGGCGTACGGGTTGAGGCTGCCGTTCAGCCGGTCCTTCACCGCCACCATCGCGCCGATGTGATCGGGTGCGCCCGACCGCCGGATGTACGAGCGGACGTGCGGGGCGAAGTAGCCGCCCGCGCCCGCGCCGACCGGCATGTGGAACGGAATGGGGGTGGACAGCGCCCACATGGCGTTCGACTCGGACTGCTTCTCCCACGCCACCGTCAGCACCCGCTTGTGCACCCCCGACTTCACGAGGCTCGACGCCACCACCGCGGTCGAACCGCCGACCGAGCCTGCGGTGTGCACACGCAGGAGTGGTTTGCCGTTGGCGCCCAGCGCGTCCGACATCGCGAGCTCCGGCATCATCGACCCCTCGAAGAGGTCGGGGGCCTTCCCGATCACGACCGCGTCGATGTCGTCCCAGCCCACCCGGGCGTCGTCCATCGCGCGGTCGATCGCCTCGCGAACCAGCCCCGCCATGGACACGTCGTGCCGCTTCGCGACGTAATGCGTCTGACCGGTGCCGAGCACCGCGGCCAATTGATTCGCCATCAGTTGCGTCCCTCCAAGACTGCGACCAGATTCTGTTGCAGCACAGCGCCACTCGTGGCGTGCGCCAGCGTGCGCCCGGCGTTGCCGTCCATGATGGCCTTGGCTGCGTAACCTATCCGTTCCAGACCCGCCGCGAACATCGGGTTCCCGCTCAGCGGGCCGCCCGACGGGTTGATCGCCGTCGCATCGGACAGTCCGATGGCCTCGCGGAGGATCAGTTCCTGATGGGTGAACGGTCCGTGCAGTTCGGCCACGTCGATTCCGCCGAGGTCCCCTCCGGTGGCGGCGCGGGCGGAAGCCGTCGTCGACGGCGAGACCGTCAGGTCGCGGGCGCCGAAGTTCGGGGAATCGATCCGATGCTCGATTCCGGTGATCCACGCAGGCCGCTCGCACAGCTCACGGGCACGATCGCCGGCGGCGAGCACGACAGCGGCCGCGCCGTCCGTGATCGGTGCGCAGTCGTGGGCGCGCAACGGGTCCGCGACGAACGGGCTGGCGAGCAGCGTGTTGATGTCGACGTGCCCCGACAGCTGGGTGTTCGGATTGCTCTCGGCGGCGGCCCGGCTGCGCGCGGCCACGGCCGCCATCTCCTCGGCCGTCCACTTGCCGGCGTCGAGTCCGAGGCGGGCCTGCAGTCCGGCGAGCGACACGGAGTCGAGCGCGAGCGGGGTGACGAGGTAAGGGTCTAGTTGCATCGACAGGATCTTGCGGAGGTTGCCCGCCGACGACTTCCCGAAGCCGTAGACGAGGGCGGTGTCGACCTCGCCGGTCATGATCTTGATCCAGGCCTCGTAGAACGCCCACGCCGCATCCATCTCGACGTGCGACTCGTTGATCGGCGGCACCGCGCCGATCGAGTCGACCGCGGAGATGAAGGAGAACGAACGGCCGGCCAGGTAGTCAGACGACCCCGAACACCAGAAACCGATGTCGGACTTGGTGATTCCGAGTTCCTCGTACAGCTGCTGGAAGCAGGGAACGAGCATCTCGACGCCGTTGGTGGTGCCGGTGGTCTCGCGCACGTGAGGTGCGTGCGCGAACCCGACGACTGCGATATCTGTCATTGTGCCGCGCCCTTACAGGTGGTGTTTGTAGGTGTCGTACTCGGCGTCGGGCTCACCCGTCGGCCTGAAGTACTCGATGTTCTCGAGGGTGTAGCCCCACTCCTCGCGCGGCTTCCATTTGGCCTCCACGCGCATGCCCATCCGCACGTCGGCGGCGTCGCAGTCGAGGATCAGGTGCAGGAACGCGATGTCCGCGCCGTCGAGCAGCACGTAGGCGGCGACGTACGGAGGCTTGATCCGCTGTCCGAGGAAGGGGACGTTCACGATGCAGAAGGTGGTGACGATGCCCCTGTCCGGCAGTTCCACCTGCTCCTTCGTCGGGATGCCGTCGGTGGGGTTGGCGCTGCGCGGCGGGATGTACACCTTGCCGTCCGGTCCGGTGCGACCACCGATCAGCTTGCCCGCCTTCAACCCTCGGAGGTAGTAGCTCTCCTCGGCGGAGGCGGAGTGCATGTAGTCGAGATCGATCGGCGTCGTGACCATCGTGACCGGTTCGGACTCCGCGGACGGGCCGGGTTCGCCGGTCGACTCCCCGGGCTCGAAGCACACGATGTCCTGGATGCGCCCGACCCGCTCCTGCGCCCACCGTGCCCGGACCCGCATACCGGTGCTCATTCCGGCGGGGGAGCCGACGTCCACGGCGTGCACCAGTGACGTGTCGGCGCCGTCCAGCTTGATCAGCGCCCACGCGAAGGGGGTGGTGAGTGGCTGTCCGGCAATCGGTTCCGGCATCCACGTCCAGCTCACCACGGTCCCGGCGTCCGAGACTCCGACGAAGTCGGTGAGAGGTTCGGCGGTGTTCGGATCGAATTCGGGCGGTGGCACGTAGACGCGTCCGTCCGAGCCGCGGGCGCCGATGACCTTGCGGTCGCGCAGTGCGGTCACGAAGGCTCCGATGGTCGGACCCACCGATCGGGTGTAGTCGAATTGAAGTTTCAGCGGGGCGCTCAACGGTTCGTTCGAGAATTTTTCGGCCACCGCGCTCTTTCCCATGCTCACAACTTCGAGTAGAACAGGTTCTAGTGTTTGTGGCAAGGGTCACTTCTGACGACGGTCGATGCGGAGGCACACGATGAAGCTCGGGTTGCAACTGGGATACTGGGGCGCACAGCCGCCGGCGAATGTCCCGGAGTTGATCGCCGCGGCCGAAGCCGAGGGATTCGACGCCGTCTTCGCCGCCGAATCGTGGGGTTCCGACGCCTTCACCCCCCTCGCCTGGTGGGGTTCGAGCACCGAACGCGTCCGCCTGGGCACGTCCGTCGTACAGATCTCCGCGCGCACACCCACCAGCACCGCCATGCACGCACTCACCCTCGACCACCTCAGCGGCGGCCGGGCGATCCTCGGGCTCGGCGTGTCCGGGCCGCAGGTCGTCGAGGGGTGGTACGGGCAGCCGTTCACGAAGCCGCTCGCCCGCACCCGCGAATACGTCTCCATCATCCGGAAAGTCCTGTCGCGGGAGGAACACGTCACGAGCGACGGCCCGCACTTCCCGCTGCCCTACACCGGGCCCGGCAGCACCGGTCTCGGGAAACCGCTCAAGCCCATCACCCACCCGTTGCGTGCCGACATCCCCATCTGGCTCGGCGCGGAAGGTCCGAAGAACGTCGCGCTCACCGCCGAGATCGCCGACGGCTGGCTCGCCATCTACTACTCGCCCCGCCTCGCACCCATGTACAACGAATGGCTCGACGAGGGCTTCGCCCGCCCCGGCGCCCATCGCAGCCGCGAAGACTTCGAGGTCGCGGCCACCTGTCAGGTGATCGTCACCGACGACCGCGCCGCCGCCATCGCCGGCCTCAAACCGATCACCGCCCTGTACGTCGGCGGCATGGGCGCACCCGAACTCAACTTCCACGCCCAGGTTTACACCCGCATGGGCTACGGCGAACAGGTCGAGGAAATCGGGCGCCTCTTCCGCGCAGGCCGCAAGGACGAAGCCGCCGCCGTCGTCCCCGACGAGATGGTCACCGAGACCATGATCATCGGCAACGTCGACGAAGTCCGCGCCGACGTCAAACGCTGGGCCGACGCCGGCGTCACCATGCTCCTCGTCTCCTGCCGCGACGCCGACCACGTCCGCGAACTGTCCGCGGCGGTCCTCGGCTGACCTCCCGGCCGGGCGAATGTACCTTTCGGCGCACCTGAGGCGTTGAACGGCGCATTTACCCGGGCGCTCTGAGCATCCGGACCTCCGGCCGGGGGGCGGGACGACGCCAGCTGGTAGTGCGACCGGAGGTCGGCGATCACGCGGTCGGGGTCGTCGCGGACGGCGCTCGGCAGCGTCGGCAGCACGATGATGCCGTGGTTCTGCATCCGGGTGCGGCGCTCGACTGTCGATTTGTACGCCTTCGGTGCCAGATGCCAGTCGAGGGAGTCGATGTCCCAGGCGAATGCGACGTCGTCGATCCATCCGTCCGGCATGGCGATGAACTGTCCGTCGGCGTCGACGATCTTGCGGTTGAAAACCATTCGGGGCAGTCCGCTGCGCAGCCATAGTCTGCGCGCTTCGGCCTCGGACACCGAGTGGACGTCGGCACTCACTTCGCGCAGCACTGTCCGAGGGAGTGCTGCACCCCGGCCGCTACCCGAGTCCAACTCCGCGATCAGCTCGGCAACGCTCACCTCGCCTCGCTGGATCACCTCGGCGACGAGGGATCGAGTGCTGTCCAGGGTGCGGCACCGTCGTGCCGCGTCGAGCAACGCGCGTGGAAGCGGGGCGCAGGGAAGCCCGTTGCGTGTCACCGGCACGGGCAACCGCGTCGTACGTTCGACGAGGACGAAGCCCGTGGACTGCACGCGCCGGTGCGTGGCGATCAGAACGTGGGCGTCGCCGGAGTACGACGTTCCGTAGCCGTATTCGTGCAGCGCTGCTCGCCCGGTGAGGACTGCGTTCTCGCCGCTGAGCACGATCGCGGCCACGGCACGCTGACGCGCGGTCGGGTGGCCGTTGCCGAGCATCACGACACCCGGAAGGATGCGTTGCCACGGCCCGCCCGGACGGCATCGAGCGTCGATCGCCGAATTCGATACCCCCCACTGCCTCAACTCGGCGGTGCGGATGATTCCGGATCGGCTCACTCCGTACAGGTCTTCGAGGCGATGCCCCACTCTCCCCGTCGCATGGAGTCGATGATGACGCACTCGCTGTCGGCGGCAGGTGTGGTCGCCAGGCGATTTGGTGAGGTCTGTGGATAACTTGGGGCTGTGGATAACCCTCACATCCTGGGCGAATGTACCTCTCGCCGCCTCAGATGCGCCGAAAGGTACATTCGCCCGGGATTAGTGCACCCGGGGTCAGCGGCCCTCGAATTTCGGCGCGCGCTTTTCGGAGAAGGCGCGGGGGCCTTCCTTCGCGTCGGCGCTCTTGAAGACCTCGGTGCCGAGGGCGGCGTCGATCTGGAATGCCTCTTCCTCGTGCATGCCTTCGGTGTCGCGGATGGTCTTCAGGATCGCCTGGACGGCGAGGGGGCCGTTGGCGGAGATGAGGTCCGCGAGTTCGAGGGCCTTGTCGAGTGCCTGACCGTCGGGGACGATGTGCCCGATGAGACCGATCTCCTTGGCCTCGGGGGCCTTGATATGACGTCCGGTCAGCAGGATGTCGGCGGCGACGGTGTACGGAATCTGCCGGACGAGGCGCACGGCGGAGCCGCCGAGGGGGAAGAGTCCCCATTTGGCTTCGGAGACACCGAATTTGGCACTCTCTCCGGCGACGCGGATGTCGGTGCCCTGGAGGATCTCGGTGCCGCCGGCGATGGCGGGACCCTCGACTGCGGCGATGAGGGGCTTGGTGAGGCGCCGTCCCTTCAGGAGTGCCTCGATCTTGGACAGGTCCCAGCCGCCACCGGAGAACGAGTCGCCGGGGTGCTGTGACGTCATGGCCTTGAGGTCGGCGCCCGCGCAGAATGCGCCGCCTGCGCCGGTGAGGATGGCGACCCGGATGTCCGGGTCGGAGTCGACCTGATCCCACGCGTCCCGCATGATCGCCATCATTTCGCCGGACAGCGCGTTCTTCGCCTCGGGGCGGTTCATCGTCACGATCAGGACGTGTCCGCGCTTCTCCACGAGGCAGTGCGGCGACTGTGCCGAAATGTCGGATTTCTCGGTCGTTGTAGAGGACACTGAAGTCTCCCGAAGGGTGTGTGAGCTGGCTCTCAAATTGGGTCTTGCCAGAAACGGTAACACGTTCTACTTTGTTGACGTGGCCCTTAATATCGCAGACCTCGTAGAGCACGCAATCGACCTCGTTCCGGACCGCGTCGCGTTGGTGTCCGACGACCGGGAAGTGACGTACGCGCAGATGGAGGAGAGGGCCAATCGCCTCGGCCACTACCTGCGCGAACAGGGTGTCCAGCCCGGCGACAAAGTGGGCATCTACTGCCGGAACACCATCGAGGCCATCGAGGCCATGGTGGCGGTCTTCAAGATCCGTGCCGTGATGGTGAACGTCAACTACCGGTACATCGAGAACGAGTTGCAATACATCTTCGACAATTCGGACATGGTCGCGCTCGTTCACGAGCGCCGCTACTCCGACAAGGTGGCGAACGTGCTCCCCGAGACGCCGCTCCTGAAGACCACCGTCGTGGTCGAGGACGGCACCGATCTCGACTACGAGGGCACCGAATACGAGGCCGCACTGGCGCAGGGTTCCCCCGACCGCGACTTCGGCGAGCGCACTGGCGACGACCTGTACATGCTCTACACCGGTGGCACCACCGGCAAACCCAAGGGCGTCATGTGGCGTCACGAGGACGTCTGGCGGGTTCTCGGCGGTGGCATCAATTTCATGACCGGTGAATACGTCGAGGACGAGTGGGACCTCGCGAAGCTGGGCGCCGAGAGCCCCGGCATGACCCGCTTCCCGATCCCGCCGATGATCCACGGCGGCAGCCAGTGGGCGGTGTTCCAGAGTCTGTTCGGCGGCGGAAAGTGCGTGATGCACCCCGAATTCGACGGCCACGACGTGTGGCGGATCGTCGATCAGCACAAGGTCAACCTCATCTTCATCACCGGTGACGCGATGGCGCGACCGATGCTCGACGCGCTGGTGGAGGGCGACAAGGCGAGCGGCGAACCCTACGACCTGTCGTCGCTGTTCCTGATGGCGAGTTCGGCGGCGCTGTTCTCGCCCAGCATCAAGGAGAAGTACCTCGAACTGCTGCCCAACCGGATGATCACCGATTCGATCGGTTCGTCCGAGACCGGTTTCGGCGGCCTGAGCGTGGTCGCGAAGGGCGACTCGCACGGCGGCGGCCCGACGGTGAAGATCGACGCGTCCACCTCCGTCCTCGGCGAGGACGGCAACCCGGTGGAGCCCGGCTCCGGCGTGGTCGGCATCCTGGCGCGCAAGGGGCACATCCCGATCGGCTACTACAAGGACGAAGAGAAGACCAAGGCCACGTTCAAGGAGATCAACGGCATCCGCTACTCCATCCCCGGCGATTTCGCGCAGGTCGAGGCGGACGGCACGGTGACGATGCTCGGCCGCGGCTCGGTGTCCATCAACAGCGGCGGCGAGAAGATCTTCCCCGAGGAGGTCGAGGGCGCACTCAAGTCGCATCCCGACGTCTTCGACGCCCTCGTGGTCGGAATTCCCGACGAACGCTTCGGCCAGCGCGTCGCCGCCGTCATCCAGACCCGGGGTGGGGCGCGTCCGGGTCTGCACGAGATCGCCGACGCGGCACGCAAGGAGATTGCGGGATACAAGGTTCCGCGCAGCCTCTGGTTCGTCGACGAGATCAAGCGCTCGCCGGCAGGAAAGCCCGACTACCGCTGGGCCAAGGAACAGACCGAGACCCGTCCGGCCGACGACCACAACGGCAACGGTTCGCCCGAAAGCAAAGGCGCGTAAATGCACACGAGTTTGAGCGAGAAGTTCGGCATCGAGTACCCGGTCTTCGGGTTCACTCCCTCCGAACACGTGGCCGCGGCGATCTCCCGGGCCGGCGGTCTGGGTGTGCTCGGCTGCGTCCGGTTCAACGACCCCGAGGAACTCGAGGCCGTCCTGTCGTGGATGGACGAGAACACCGACGGCAAGCCGTACGGCGTCGACATCGTGATGCCCGCCAAGATTCCCACCGAGGGCACGTCGGTGGACCTCGAGTCGCTGATCCCCGCGGAACACCGCGCGTTCGTCGACCGGACCCTGGCCGAGCTGGGGGTGCCGCCATTGGATTCGGGCGCCGAACACGCGACCGGCGTGCTCGGCTGGCTGCACTCGGTGGCGCGCTCGCATGTGGACGTGGCCCTGAATCATCGAATTGCGTTGATCGCCAACGCCCTCGGTTCACCGCCGAAGGATGTCATCGACCAGGCCCACGAGAAGGGCGTTCCGGTGGCCGCGCTGGCCGGCGCCGTCGAGCACGCGCGCAGACACGTCGCGAACGGTGTCGACATCGTCATCGCGCAGGGGTACGAGGCCGGTGGGCACACCGGTGAGATCGCGTCGATGGTGCTGGTTCCCGAGATCGTCGATGCCATCGGTGATTCCGCCGCAGTCCTCGCGGCCGGTGGTATCGGCAGCGGACGTCAGGTCGCCGCTGCGCTGTCGCTGGGGGCGGCGGGGGTGTGGATGGGGTCGTACTGGCTCACCACCTCCGAGTACAAACTCGGCAGCGCGTCGTCCGAGGGACCGTCCGCGATCCAGCGCGCCCTGCTCGGTGCAACGTCCGCCGACACCGTGCGGTCCCGGATCTACTCGGGCAAGCCCGCGCGCCTGCTCAAGACCAAGTGGACCGACGCCTGGTCGAAGCCGGACGCGCCGGCGCCGCTACCGATGCCGCTGCAGAATCTGCTGGTCAGCGAGGCGCATCAGCGGATCGCCGCGTCGGAGAACCCGGATGTCGTCGCGATGCCGGTGGGACAGATCGTCGGCCGGATGAACGAGATCCGTCCGGTGGCCGAGGTGATGGACGAACTCGTCAAGGGCTTCGATTCGGCGGTGTCCCGCCTCGACAGCTTCCGCTAGCCGATGTGAGTGGCAAAGTATGCGTCAGCACACTTTGCCACTCACCTGGGGGAGTAGCCGGAACCTTCGCGGACCCACACCGGGTCGGTGCACTCGGCGGCCTCGGCGCTCAACACACGGGTGAGGACCTTGAACGTGGCGGTCCGCGGGAACTCGGCACACACCCGGATCAGGCTCGGGCGCTGCTTCGGACCCAGATCGGACTGCGCGTCGAGGAAGCTCGTGAAGGCCGCGGGATCGAAGTCGCGCGTCGGGACGACGGCCGCCATCACCCGATCCCCGACTTCGGGATCGGGCGCCGCGTACACCGACACCTGGGCGAAGCCGTCGTACCGCATCAGGATGCGTTCGATGGGCGCCGAACCGATGTTCTCGCCGTCGACGCGCAACCATCCGGAACTGCGCCCCGCGAAGTACACGAACCCGTCGGCGTCCCGGTATGCGAGGTCGCCGCTCCAGTACTTGCCGTCGCGGATCCGCTCGGCGTCGGCCTCGGGATTGTTGTAGTAGCCCGCGAACGCACCCGACCCCGCGACGTTGACGAGTTCACCGGTCGCGGCCTCGGCATTGAGCACCCGGCCGGCGTAATCGAATTCGGCCGGGGGACAAAGATCGCCGGTCTCGGGGTCGAGGATCGCGATGCCCTCGGGGAGCTTGCCCAGGGAGCCTGCCGGCGTCCCGGGGCTGGTGGAGATGGCGACACCGCCCTCGGTGGAGCCGAATCCGTCGACCACCGCGGTGCCGAAGCGGCGCGCGAAGGCTGCGACCGCGGGCGCGGACCCCTCGTTGCCGTACATCACCCTCAACGTGTTGTCGGCGTCGTCGGGCATCTCGGGGGTAGCCAGCACATACGACAGCGGCTTTCCGACGTAGTTGGCGTACGTGACGCCGAACTTCCGCACATCGGACAGGAAATTCGACGCGGAGAACTTGCGCCGCAGCGCAATCGAGCTGTGTCCCGCGAGCGCCACGGACCATGCCGCCATCATGGCGTTGGAATGGAACATGGGCATCGACATGTAGACGACGTCGTCCGGCGTCAGCCCGAAGCGTTCGGCGAGCATGATTCCGGGTCCGGTGATCTTCGCGTGGGTGCAGCGCACCGCCTTCGGATCGCCGCTCGTGCCCGACGTGAAGATGAGCATGAACAGGTCGTCGGCTGCGGCCGGCCTGGGTGTGAATTCGGGGCGCTCCTCGGCGAGCAGCGCGGACCATGCCGGTGAATCCACGTCGACGACGGGAACGCGAGGGTCGAGACCGTCCAGCAGCGCGGACTGCCCGGAGTCGGTGAAGACCACCTGGCAGTCGGCCAGCGCGATGTCGCGGGCCAGCGCCGCCCCGCGTCGAGTGGTGTTGAGCCCCACGAGCACGGCGCCGGACAGCGCGGCCGCCCCGGCGATGAGCGAGAACTCGGGGACGTTGTCTATCAGGACACCGAAGTGCCGGGGACGCTGTGCATCGAGCAGATCTTCGAGGATCGCGGCGCGCCGCAGGCTCGCCCGCACGTGTTCGGACCACGACAGGAACCGGTCCTCGAAGTACAGGCCCTGGGCGCCCGACGTCGAGACGCCCAGGAGCAGGTCCGATACCGTGCGCGCGAGCGTGGCGGTCATGCCGGGACGGTGGCCAGTTCGGCGCCGAGGATCCGCAGCTGCTGGGTGGCCGAGCCGAGCCGGAACTCGAGTGCCTTGGCGGCGAGGAAGTACCGATGCACGGGGTGGTCCTCGTCGAGTCCGACGCCACCGTGGACGTGGACGAGGGTATGGGCCACCCGGTGTCCGGCGTCGGACGCCCAGAAGTTGGCGGTCTGGATGTCGCCCTCGCTGGGCAGGCCTTCGCTGAGCCGCCACGCCGCCTGCCACAGCGTGAGCCGGACGCCCTTCACGTCGATGTAGCCGTCGGCGAGTCGCTGGGCCACGGCCTGGAAACTGCCGATGGGCCGACCGAACTGCACCCGCTCGCGGGCGTAGGCCGCAGTGAGTTTCAGGGCTTCGTCGAGGACGCCGTACTGGTACGCGCAGGCGCCGAGCGAGCCGCGCTCGACGAGCCAGTCCACGATTTCGCCGCCCTGGTCGAGGGCACCGAGCACGCGGTCCTCGGTCAGCGACACTCCGTGGAGGGTCACCTCTCCGGTGCTGGCCAGGTCGACGGTCTGCTGGCGGGTGACGGTCACTCCGGCGTCGTCGGGGCGGACGAGGAAGACGGCCACACCGTCCGGGGTAGTTGCCGGGACCAGGAAGAGGTCGGCGGACGGCGCCGCGTCGACCACGATCTTGGTGCCGTCGAGGGTCCAGCCGCCCGCGCCGCGTTCGGCACGCGTGACGGGCGCACCCGCAGTGTCGTTGAGTTCCTCGTCGAGGGCGGCGGTGAGGATCTTCTCTCCACTCGCTGCGGGAGTGCCCCAGTCGGAACGCTGCCGTTCGGTTCCGAACTTCGCGATCGCCCCCGCCGCAATCACGATCGACGACAGATAGGGCACCGGCGCGACGGCGCGGCCCAGTTCGATGAGGATGCTGCACTGCTCGAGGACGCCGAATCCGTCGCCGCCCACCGACTCCGGCAGCGCGGCGCTCAGGACGCCGGACGACGCGAGTGCGGACCACAGCCGGCGATCGAGGCGGTCCTCCGCGTTGTCGAGTTCGCGCAGCCGGTCGTTGGTGACGAGGTCCGAGACGATTCCTCGGGTGAGCCCGGCCAGGTCCTGCTGGGCCTCGGTGGGGGTGAAGTCCATTGTCGTAGTCCTAACGCTTCGCTGGGGGCAGGCCGAGGGCGGTCATGGCGATGATGTCGCGCTGCACCTCGTTGGTTCCGCCGCCGAACGTGAGGATCAGCGACGACCGGTGCATCCGTTCGAGTCGCCCGCGCAGCAGGACCCCGGGGGAGTTCTGCCGCAGGGTGGCGGAAGGTCCGAGGATCTCCATCAGCAGCCGGTACGCCTCCGTGGCGAACTCCGTGCCGTAGACCTTGTTGGCGGACGCCGCCTCCGGGCCCGGCGCGTGGTCGGTGGACGAGGCGATCTCCCAGTTCATCAACTTGAGGTACTCGGCTTTGGCGTGGACCCGGGCCAGATTGATCTGCACCCATTCCTGGTCGATGACGCGGCGGCCGTCCGGCAACTTGGTGTTCTGCGCCCATTCGCGCACTTCACGCTGGGCGGTGAGGACCGGCCCGGCGGATGTCAGGGCGACGCGCTCGTGGTTGAGCTGATTGGTGATCAGTGCCCAGCCGCCGTGTTCGGGGCCGACCAGCGCGGACGACGGAACCCGCACGTCCTGGTAGTAGGTGGCGCTCGTGTCCGGACCCGCCATCGTGTGGACGGGGGTGTACGAGAAGCCTTCGGCGGTGGTCGGGACGATCAGCATGCTGATGCCCTTGTGCTTCTTGGCTTCGGGATCGGTGCGGCACGCCAGCCACACGTAATCGGCGTACGCGATCAGGCTCGTCCACATCTTCTGGCCGTTGATGACGTAGTCGTCGCCGTCCTTGACGGCGGTGGTCCGGAGGCTGGCGAGGTCGGTGCCCGCTTCGGGCTCGGAGTAGCCGATGGAGAAGTGGAGTTCGCCGGCCGAGATCTTGGGCAGGAAGAACGCCTTCTGCTCGGGGGTGCCGAAGTGCATGATCGTCGGCGCCACCGAGTTGATGGTGAGGAAGGGGACCGGGGCGCCGGCGATGGCGGCCTCGTCCGTGAAGATCAGCTGCTCCATGGCCGACCGTTCCTGGCCGCCGTACTCCTTGGGCCACCCGAGTGTCAGCCAGCCGTCCTTGCCCATCTGGGCGACGACGTCACGGTAGACGTTGCCCTCGCCGTATTCGCCGGTGGTGGCGGCCAGTGCCTCTCGACGCTCCGGCGTCATCAGCTTCGCGAAGTACGCGCGCAGCTCTTCCCGCAGCTGTTGCTGCTGCGGTGTGTAGGTGATGTGCATCGAAGTACCTCTCCAGTCCGAGAGCGGAATCAGCTGAAATCTGGCACAGGTTCCAGTCTCTGCGGTGCATTCGCGGAGTCGGCCCCGGCCGACCCCGGAGCGTGCCCGGTAGGCGTGCTCGCAGTCGTGGAACGAATCATTGCACACGACTGGAACAGGTTCTAGTGTTATCGCAGGAACGGAGTGCGCCGCAGCCCGGCGGCACCCGGATCCGCGAGTGACGAGACGAGGAGAAGTGAGGGTTGCCATGGAGGTCAGAGTCGATTTCGACCGTTGCGAGGCCAATGGTGTGTGCGTGGGGATCGCACCCGACATCTTCGAGCTCGACGACGACGATCAGCTGCACATTTCGAGTGCAGTTCCTCCCGCTGACCGGGAGGAGGACGTGCGTACGGCGATCGCCCAGTGTCCGAGGGCCGCGCTCTCCGAGCATCCCTGAGGATTGTTGCCCGGAATGAGAACACGTTCTACAGTGACGTCGACCTACCGCCGTGTCGTGGTTCGCGACCTGCGGCGAGTGCACAGAACCAGGAGAGCGTGTTCATGAATGCTGTGGCTGACCGCGATGTGAACGTGGACGGCAAGGTCGCCGTCGTGACCGGCGCCGGATCCGGCCTCGGGAAGTACGAGGCGATCGCGCTGGCCCGCGCGGGTGCGTCCGTCGTCGTCAACGACCTGGTCGGGAACGACGCCGTGGAGGCGACGCTCGAGGAGATCCGGGGCCTGGGCGCGAAGGTCGAGTTCGTGGCAGGCGACATCGGGGAACGGTCCACCGCCGACGCGATCATGGAGGCGGCGCAGGGCCGGCTCGGCAGCCTCGACATCCTGGTGAACAATGCGGGCATCACGCGGGATCGCATGCTGTTCAACATGTCCGACGAGGACTGGGACCTGGTGCTGAAGGTTCATCTGCGCGGCCACTTCCTGCTGTGCCGCGCAGCCGCGGCGTACTGGCGGGGCAAATCGAAGGAGGCTGGTGCGCCGGTGTACGGGCGCATCGTCAACACCTCGTCCGAGGCAGGACTGCTCGGCCCCGAGGGGCAGGCGAACTACGGCGCGGCCAAAGCAGGAATCACGGCGCTCACGCTGTCGGCGGCCCGTGGGCTGTCCCGGTACGGCGTCCGAGCCAACGCGATCTGCCCTCGCGCCCGCACGTCGATGACGGAGAACGTCTTCGGAGAAGCACCGGCCGAGGGTTCCGACCCGTTGTCGCCCGAGCACGTGGCCGCGCTGGTCGCCTACCTCGCATCGCCCGCCGCCGACTCCGTGAACGGCCAGGTCTTCGTCGTCTACGGCCCGATGGTGGCATTGATGGCGGCACCGGTCGTGGAGCGGCGCTTCGACGCCGTGGACGGTCGGTGGACACCCGGTGCGCTCGCGGCGGAACTCGGGAACTACTTCGGGGATCGGGATCCTGCCGCCATGTTCTCGGCCTCCGCGGCGCTACGCGAACTGGGCTGATCTGCGTCTCTGGGGCCGAAGAACCGACACGAAGGTTGTTTCCGTATCGTTTCCGCAGGTAATGCGCCCGCGATGGGCGATACTGAAGGCAACTGAAGAGCGGCGGAACGGGGGCCGGGTGCCCGTGGTGGGGTGTTCGAGAGGTGTGCCGGATTTGACTAGATCGTGTTCTAGTTCTGCTGCCGTCGAGCAGTTCGATCGAGCCTGCCTATCCGGCCCGGAAGCTCCCGGTGCCGACCTCCGTGCACGGTCGTGGAGAACTGGGGCCGGCAACGATTCCGGCGTTCGTCGGCACTCCGTAGATGTCGCTCAAAGTGCTTGTGCTATAACATCTTAGGTCCGCCACTCGGATTCCCGCTCGGCGCAAATTGCCGAGTCCGATCGGACGGAGACACGCCCGGCTTTTCGGTTGAATTCGGCCCTCGGGGCGTGCTGAATGTGGGACGATTCATGCTGATGAGGGACCACCTTTGACAGGTGAACACGTTCTAGTTAATATGACCTGAGTCACAGACCGTCCGGGGGGCTGGGCTCGAACTGACAGTCGGTGCTGGGCGAGATCATGGACGAGGAGGACGGATGGTAGACCTCCTCGAGGTGCCGTTGCGTGCGGTCGGCGGGTTCTTCTCGATGTCGGGCGAAACGTTGAGGGCAGTCTTTTCGAGGCCCTTCCAGCGTCGCGAGTTCGTCGACCAGGCGTGGTTCGTCGCCCGGGTCTCGATGGTGCCCACCGTGCTGGTGGCCATCCCGTTCACGGTGCTGGTGAGCTTCACGATCAACATCCTCCTCCGTGAGATCGGCGCC
>NZ_LTCZ01000048.1:0-39314 GCF_001583455.1 Rhodococcus sp. LB1
TCCGATCGCGATCGGACAGGACATCGAGCTCACGCATTCGGCGTTGACTGTTGGCGAGCTGCAGAGCGACCGCCGCCTGATCTGCGAACCCCGACATCAACGCCAATTGGTCGTCCGTGAACGGCGACGCGTCGACGCGACGGAGCGTCACCAGAACCCCTGCCACCGATTGCGCGGCACGCAGGGGCAGCGCCAGCGCCGGGCCGAACCGGGTTCCGGTCTCGAACCCGGGATCGAAGGCCAGCGCGGTGACCCGAAGCGGTGTCCGCTCGCGGAATGCCTCACCGGAAGTGGATTTCTCGATCGGGATCGTCCGGCCGATGATGCGATCCGACACCGTTCCGGCCGACGCCGTGACCACGAGTTCGGTGACCTCGTCCGACGGGATGTCGGGATCGTCCGGCACAGCAAGGAAAGCACTGTCGGCGCCGGTGAGGGCAAGCGCGTCGTCGGCGATCACTTGCAGCACCTCTGCCGTCTCGCTGCCCGCGAGTAGTTCGGTCGCTATCTCACGTGTCGCCTCGAGCCAGGCTTGCCTCGCCCGGGACTCCTCGTACAGGCGGGCGTTCTCGATGGCGATCCCGGCGGCGGCCGCGAGTGCGCGGAGAAGGACCTCGTCGTCCTCGGTGAAGTGTGCACCGTTCGCCTTCTCGGTGAGATACAGATTCCCGAACACCTCGTCTCGGATCTGAATGGGCACTCCCAGAAAGGTTTTCATCGGCGGATGGTGGTCGGGGAATCCTACCGAGGCAGAGTGATGTGACAGGTCCTCCAACCGGACCGGCTTCGGATTGGTGATGAGGAACCCGAGGACTCCGTGACCCCGGGGCAGGTCGCCGATACGTTCGCGTGTCTCCTCGTCGATGCCCTCGAAGACGAACTCGCTCAAGCCCTCACCCGGGGCGAGCACCCCCAGCGCGCCGTACCGGGCATCCACGAGATTGATCGCGGCATGGACGATGGTGCGAAGCGTGTCGTCGAGGTCGAGTCCTGACGTGACCGCGAGCATCGCCTCGAGCAGCCCGTCGACGTGATCTCGGGCATCGACGATCTGCGCGATGCGTTCCTGCACCTCGGTCAGGAGCTCACGGAGCCGCAGCTCGGACAGGCTACCGAGTAACGGACCCCGGTCGCGCTCATCCGGTTGACGGGTCACGAGACGCATTCTCCCACGTAGTGGCGTCGCCGTATGACGGAACCGCTACTGGACTGAGGGCTTCGCCCGTCAGGTGCCGGCCGGTCTCGACGGCATCTTCGTGGCGAGTACCGCTGCCTGGGTCCTGCGCTCCACCCCCAGTTTGGTCAGCAGCCTGGACACGTAATTCTTGACGGTTTTCTCGGCAAGGAACATCCGCGCAGCGATCTGACGGTTCGTCAACCCTTCACCGAGCAGGGCGAGGAGCGTCCGTTCCTGATTGGTCAGGTGCCCGAAGATTCCGTCCTTCTCACTGGCGTCCGCGCGGATCTTCACCATCAGGGCGGCGGCGGCGCGACTGTCGAGGAGCGACTTTCCTGCCCCGACGTCGTGGACGGCCTGGGTCAGTTCCATGCCCCGGATGTCCTTCACGACGTATCCGCTGGCCCCGGCGAGAATCGCGTCGAGCATCGCCTGGTCGTCCGTGAACGAGGTCAGGATGAGGCAATGCAACTCCGGCATCAGCGAGTGCAGTTCGCGGCACAGTTCGATGCCGTTGCCGTCGGGGAGACGTACGTCGAGGACCGCGACGTCGGGTTTCAGGGCCGGCACTCGTGCCATCGCCTGCGAGTAGGACGCGGCTTCACCGACGACCGTCAGATCAGGGTCGGCGGTGAGGAGATCCGCGATTCCGCGCCGGACGACCTCGTGATCGTCCACGAGAAAGACGTTGATCATGCCGCAACCTCCAGTCTTACTGTGTGATCGCTCCGGAAGATCAGACTACGCCGGGAGCAGCAGGCATCAGAAGCGTCGCCCGAGGAGCCCCGGTGCTCATCGAGCAGCTGGACGGACCGGGCGCGCCCCGTGCCGGCGTGGTCGGTGGGGCATCAACATCGCCACGGCCAGGCCGACGGTGGCGACGAGTGTCGCGGCAGCGCCGACTCCGACCAGCGGGGTTGCAAGCCAGGCGCCGAGCAGGACGACGAGGCCTGCGGTCACTGCTCCCGACAACAACGCCAGCACCAGCCCGATCGGGTGGAGGTACAGGAACTCGCCGGGTTCGTTGTCGCGCGGCCGCGACGCGGTGGAGTGGCGTTCGAACATGAGGTCCTCGTTCCTTTGCCGACGGGTGGTTCCGATGTTGTGCGTCGGCCTCTCCCACAACGGTGCGATAACGGCGCGCGCGATTCCAGGGCCGAAAGTCACTCTTGCCGGGTCTTCCCGGGAGGACGCGAAGCATGTGCGACGTCCGGCGTGCAGCGATGCCGCGGCTCGATTCCGGCGGAGCGCGGAATGATACTGCAGGACAGGGTAACCCGGCCTCCGATGCAAGCGGGCAGACGCTCCGTGAGCCGCAGCTCCTCCCGGCGACGACCACATCCCGCACCGGTCACCCCTGCCAATGACCTTGTGCCCTAGGCCGCCCACCTCGTGCGCGGAAGACTCGGAAACAGGAGGACGGTCCGAGGAGGCTGTGATGACCACTGATCAGACACTGCGCTGGTGGCGTCTGGCGCCCTGGAGCCGAAATCCTCTCATGCGGTCCACGGACCGTTGCGACTCCGTCGTCGCGGCCGTCCTGATCACATTCATCCTGATCGTGGTCCCGTTCGCAGCGGCGTTCGGAACCGTGACGTACACCGGCCTGAACGAACGGTCGCACGCCGAACTCCAGACCAGGCATGCACAGTCTGCCGTTCTCATCGATGATCCGCGACAAGTGGTGGTCGCGGACGCACACAGCCGCTCCCCGGAATCGCAGGACCGTGCGACAGCTCAGTGGACTGCACCGGACGGCACCCTGCGCTCGACCGCCGTGGAAACCGCACCAGGCACGCACAGGGGCGACACCGTCACTGTGTGGGTGGACACGAACGGCACCGTGGTCGCCGAGCCCCGTTCTGGAGTGCAGAACGCGATGATCGCCGTGAGTGCGGCACTATCGGTCTGGGCGGGCGCGGCGGTCTGCTCCCTCCTGCTGTATGTGGGGGTGCGGTGGATGAACGGACGGAGCCGGATGCGCCAGTGGGACAAAGAATGGAACGACCTCGGCCGCACACCGGGATGGCCGGTCGGCTGACAGCACTGATGCGCTGGTCGTGGACGGCGTCACCGACGGTATCCAGCCCAGACTGACATCTAGCCCAGACTGACCGTGCATCCCGGCTCCAGTCGGACTACCTCGTCACGACACGAGATCTCGATCGCGCGTTGATTTCCGGCGCCCGCGCTGACCTGAACACGTCGACCACTGATCGTCAGCCACAACTGGTGGCCGCGATAGACGATCGGAAATTCGAGCGCACCGAGCGTTTCCGGCCATTCCGGGCCGAAAACGAGGCGATCACCGCGAGTTTCGAGTCCCGTGAAACAGCGCTGAAGCAAGTCGATACTTCCCGCCATGGCTGCCAAGTGGATCCCCTCGGAGGTCGTGCCCCCCTGGATGTCCGTGATGTCGGACGCAAGCACCTTTTCGAAGAATTCCATGGCTTTGTCACGATTGGCGCGGGCCAGCACCCAGGAATGCACCACCGCGCTGAGCGTCGAACCGTGCGAGGTCCGGGCGATGTAGTAGTCGATGGTGCGCGGTATCGCTTCCGGTTCGAGCTGATATCCGAGTCGCGCGAACAGATCTCGCAGTTCGTCGGCGGACAGCAGATAGAACAGCATCAGCACGTCGGCCTGCTTCGAGGCGCGGTACCGGTTGACGTCGTCCCCCTCCGCCTCGAGGATGCGGTCGAGCCGTTGAATGTCGACGTACCGCTCCCGGTAGCCGGCCCAGTCGAGTTCCGCCAACGCTTCGTACCCCTCGAACTGACTGATGACCCGATCGTGGAAGGGCACGAACATACGGCGGCTCACGTCCGCCCACCGGGCCATTTCGTGGGCATCCAAGCTCAGGGAGTCGACGAGATCGGACCGGTCGGGGACCGGTATTGCATCGAGCGCCTCTATCGCCCGGAGGATCACCCACACGGCCATGACGTTGGTATACGCGTTGTTGTCGACTCCCTCGTTTGGAGCCTCGGGGTAGCCGGAATGAAACTCGTCCGGTCCCATGACGCCGCGGATCGTGTAGCGACGCCGGGGCCCTTCGTAGGAGGCAAGGCCGGCGAAGAAGCGGGCTATCTCCACCAGCATCTCGGCGCCGAAATCACTGAGAAACTCCAAGTCCCCGGTGACCTGGTAGTAGTGCCACACGTTGTAAGCGATCGCGATGCCGATGTGGTGCTGGCGCCAACTCGGGTCCGGGAGCCAGCGACCGGACCGCGGGTTGAGGTGCACTTGCTGGCTTTCCTCCCGGCCGTCGCTGCCCGACTGCCACGGGAACATCGCGCCGCGATGACCGGCCGCTCGCGCGGCCCGGCGGGCCTCCGGCAGACGACGGTACCGGTAGCGCAGCAACGACCGGGTCAAGGTCGGCACCCGCAGGTTCAGGACCGGGAAGACGAACAACTCGTCCCAGAAGACGTGGCCCCGGTACGCCTCGCCGTGCAGTCCCCGGGCCGGCACACCGACGTCGAGGTCGGCAGTGTTCGGTGACACCGTCTGCAGGAGTTGCATCTGATGAAGCCGGGCGATGCGCAGGGCGTCCTGGTAATCGCCGAGGGTGATGCCGATACGGTCCCAGAGGTGCTCCCATGCCAGCACGTGACCGTCCAGCACTTCCTCGAACCCGCCGATCGACGGCACCCAGCGTGCCGCTTCCGCGGCCGGCTCGGACAGCGCGTGATCGCGCCCCGTGAATACTGTCACCATCTTCTCGAACGTCACGGACTCACCCGCGGTGAGGTCGACCGTGATGTCGTGGCCGATGCGGCCGTCGCGGTCGAGCAGACGGTAGTTGGACGCGCGGTGTCGGTCGCGGGGCGACAGCGTGGTTCGTGCCGCCATGGCCACTGGTATGCGCGATTGAGTGGTCTGCATCGCCAGCAGGACGGAGTCTGCCGACAGCGCGCCTGAATGGAGTAGCGCGAGATGATCGTCGGCGAGATCACGGTATCGATCGACGAGGGTGTTGCGGACCGAACCATCCAGGGCCGAACGCAATTCGAACGATCCGGACCAGTTCTCCGCGATGATCGTCGTCTGCAGCGCGCAGACGTGGGGTAGGTGCATGGCGACGAATCTTCGCTGGATGACCGACGTCGCTCGCCCGGCGTCGTCGCGGTACCGAAACCGGCGGGTGAGCACGGCGCGACGCAGATTGAGGTACTGGCGGTACTCGAGGAGGTCGACGGCATCGACGTCGAACCACGGCCCGCCCTCGATACGAAAGGTCGTCGTCAGCCAATTCGGTGCATTCACCATGCTTTCGTTCACGATCGCCATCCCGGCACGCTCGTCGCCCAAGCGGTTGTACACACCCGCGAGATACGTGCCCGGGTAGTGGACGGTGCCGGCGGTTGCTTCGGGGGCGCACCCGCGAGTGGCGAAGTAGCCGTTCCCCAGAGTGCAGATGGCCTCCCGCAACTTCTCGGTCGCGGGTTCGTAGCCGTCGAAGAACAGCATCCATGCATCGGCCGCGGACGCGGTCTCGGGGTCGCGGCCGAGAAGATCCCCCAGCCGCTGCAACAGTTCGCGGACCTGAGCCGGATCGTTCACGGCGAATCGTGCCGCCGACCGGCGATCCCCGATCTCACTGCTGCGGACGACGATCCCCACTCCAGTCGCCGACACGGCGTCGAATGCGTCCTCGTCGGTGAGATCGTCGCCGACGTAGATCGGAAGCAGGGATCTCGCGTCGTGGATGTGCTCGAGGACCCAGTTCAGTGCGCGTCCCTTGTCCCAATCGACGTCGGGACGGAGTTCGACTACTTTGCGCCCACCGGTGACTCTGAGCCGGACCTCCCCGGACGCGGCGACGTCACGGACCGTGGCGACGACCTCGTCTATCCGGTCGGCGGCAACATTGCGATAGTGCACGGCGACGGTGTACTTCTTGGGTTCGATCAACACGCCCGGCACGTCGCGGAGGCGGTCGGTGAGCGCGCGGGTGGCGTGATGCAGTACTGGTACCGCGGCGAGAGCGTCAGGGTTCTCGTAGTACTGCCCCTGCGGTCCCGCCAACTCGAAGCCGTGGCTGCCCGCATACCAGATCTCCGCCATACCGACCCGGGCCTGCACGTCCGCGAGGTCGCGTCCGCTGATCACGGCCACCGGGCATTCGCGTGTCAACCTGGCCAACTCGGTGGCCACACCGTCGACAAGAACGGCCGCCGACGGGTCGGACACGATATCCGAGAGGGTGCCGTCGAAGTCGAGAAACACAGCGGGCCGCCGTACCCGGAGGAGGGCGGTGAGTTCGTGCCGAGACGTCAGCGCGTCAGGAATCTCCGACAGTCGGAGATCGCCCGCACGGACCTGAATTTCGGAGGGGTCGGCGACGACGATGTCTGCTCCGCATCGTCTCAGTTCGTCGGCGCGGCGGTCGCGACCGACCCCGATGACGAGAGCGAAGCCGCCCCGCCTGGCCGCCGCTGCCGCTTCTCCCGAGGCCGTGACGACCACCGCACCGCCCGGACGCGCCCCCAGCCGATCGGCGGCGGTGACCGGCGACGCGCCGTCGACCCGAACGGGAAACACGTCGGCGATCCCTGCGGCGTCGAGCACCGGTTGAACGTTCCGATCAGTCGAGAAGATCGCTGTCGTCACCCCGAGACTCTGCAATTGACGGACGAGTGCCATCGTGGTGTCGGTCCGCGCGGACCCGGTCATCACAACGTCGAGGTCGAAGATCACCGCATCGTGCCGACGCAGATCGATCGCAGATTGTGACATGGGCTCATCTCCCGGGTGGCGAACGCGGTCGCAGTCACGAGCCGATAACGAGCCCGGGCGACGCGGGATGTGTTACGCGCGACTGGAAGTGACCTGCTGGGCGAGTGTCCGACCCCACTGCTCGGCGCGTGTCTCCTCGCCTTCCTCGAGCCGCGATTCCTTGTCGACGAGGAAACTCTCGGACTCGGCGACGAGGTCGAACCCGTGCAGGCGCAGCTTTCGGCAGATACCTTTCGATGCTCGGCCGGTCAGGAGGGCTGGGCCGTCGGCGCGAGTGTCGAACGCCACGGCCTTCCCGTGGGTCGGCGGGAGCCCGTCGAGCCACTCACGGAGGCCTTCGCTTTCCGCGTCAGGTTCCAGTGCCACCGTGCTGTCCGGTTTGCGGGCTGTCACCGCTGCCCCGTGACGGGTCGACTCGCGGCTCATCCCGTGGACGTGCGTCGGACCGCCGACCATCACGAGATCGTAGCCGGACAAGTCTTCGTCACCGGCTTTGCCGACCGGGATCGCTGTGACGGTTCCCGCGGACTCGAGGCCTCGGGCGATCGCCTCTGCCACGTGCCGGGTATTTCCGAACATCGATTCGTAGACCACAAGTGTGCGCATGTCGACTCCTTCTATGGTTGGTGGGTCCTTCTATGGTTGGTGGGCTCGGTCGCAGCGCTCTGTGCACGGCATGTTGCGGCCGGCGGTGTCACGCGTCGAAGGGTGTGCACCGAACATCACGCGCGCCCACCAGTCGGCCAGCGGGCTCGGGTCGGGCCAGTCGATGCGGTCGTCGTCCGTGCTCGGCGCCGGAGACTGCGTCTGCCTCGGTGTCGACTGTTCTTCCTGTCGACGATGGTGGTGTGGATGATTCATGGCGAACTCCGGGGTGTCGTGTCACTTCGGATTCAACCAACGATGTCGTCCACCGAGTAGGGTCGACCGTCACTTTCCGGAGCTGCCGCGTTGCAGCCAGATGACCTATGCCTCTACCGGCGCCGTTGCCGCGTCTGCGACTGTGACGGTGACCGGAGGAGTTGAAAATGAGCGTTCTGGCGCAACGAAAGTCCATCGTCGTCGGTGTCGACGGTTCGGAAAGAGCGATGAGAGCCGCTGTGTGGGCGGCAGCGGTCGCTCAGCGGAAGTCTGTGCCACTGCGACTGGCTCACGTCCTGCCGAGTCCGGGATACCACTACAGCGAAGCCGCACTTCTCTTCCAGAACGAGTTCGCCCAGGAAGTCGAAAAGTCTGCCCACGAGATCCTGGATCGGGCCGAACGGCGCGTGAAGAGCGCGTTCCCCGACATCACCGTGTCGTGCAGCACCCATCCCGGCCCTGCGGGACCGGCACTCGCAGGATTGAGCGCGCACGCAGAGATGGTGGTGGTGGGATCCACCGGTGCGGGAGCGCTGGAAACGCTCGTCACCGGCTCCACGGTCATGCAGGTGGTCAACCGTGCACACTGTCCGGTCACCGTCTTCCGATCGGAGGCGCCGTCCCCGGTGCCCGATCACCGTTCTGTCGTCGTCGGAGTCGACGGAAGTGAACTGAGCTCACTCGCCATCACCACGGCTGTCGAGTTCGCCACGTTCTTCGACGTACCGCTCCTCGCGGTGCACGGCTGGGGCGCCGGCGACATCTCGGAGCGCCCTGCTGCCCTGACGATGGTGAACTGGGCCGTCGTCGAAGAAGAGCAATCCGTCCTGATGGCGGAAAATCTCGCCGGCTGGCGCGAGAAGTGCCCAGATCTGCAACTGACCACCGTCATCGAGCAGGCCAACCCGGCCGAGCTGATCCTCGAATACGCCCGCGACGCGCAACTCGTCGTCGTCGGCAGCCACGGCCACAACCGCCTGGCCGGAGCGTTTCTGGGATCGACCAGTCAGAATCTCCTCCATCACGTCGCCTGCCCGATCACGATCTGCCGCCGGGCGAGCTAGACCCACGGCTGCGGCACCACGCTCACAGTCGCCGAGCGATCGATTCCGCCTGCGCGCCCAGTTTTGCGAGCCGCAGGTCGGCGAGCGGGGTCAGTGCACCGCCCATCCTGTTCGTCACGAACGCCACCGACAGCCCCGTCTCCGGGTCCGCGAACGCACCGGAACCACCGAGTCCGTAGTGGCCGAATGCGTGTGGATACTGGTTGCGGCTGGCGACGAACGCGGCGTGATACCCCAGGCGCCAGTTCATCCGGATTCCGAGCACGTAGTCGCGTGCCGTCGTCTGCACCTCACCGATCTGCGCGAGAGTTTCCTCGGTCAGGAACCTGCTGCCGCCCACCATGCCCTTGTTCGCGATCGCCGCATACATGCGGGCGAGGGCGCGGGCGCTGAAGACGCCGTTCCAGCCGGGCATCACGTAGTCGTGAATGGCGGGGTTGCGGACCAGTTCGTCGAACCCCTCCGGCATGCCTGCGTGTGCGATGTTCCGCAGCACCGGCAGGCACGACAGGGCAAAGGACGCGGTCTCCCAGGGCACCCCGAATGGAGTGATGCGAGGGAAGGACTTCGCGATGCGGTGACGTTCCTCCGCGGGAACCTGGAACCAGAACTCCCGGATTCCGAGGGGTTCGGCGATCTCGGTGCGGACGAGGTCGGTGAAGGACGAGCCGGTCGCCCGAGTGGTGAGTTCCGCGACCAGTGATCCGAACGTGACTGCGTGATAGCCCGGCATGACGGCTCGGCGACGATCCGGCGCCGCGGATGCGAGTGCGCCGACGACGCTGTCGTGATCGAACAGCGCCGAGGGCCCCGGTACCAGTCCGCGCACACGGTGCAGACCGGCCCGGTGCGTCAACAGCTCCCGCACCGTCACCAACTCCTTGCCGGCCATAGCGAACTCGGGCCAATATGTGGCAACGGGTGCGTCGTAGTCGATCAGTCCGCGGTCCACCAGCCGGTGGAGCACCGTGCTCGCAACTCCCTTGCCCGTGGAGAAGGACACCGACACGGTGTCGGATTGCCAGCGGGTGTCGCGCGCGGCCCATCCCGACCAGATGTCGACCACGGGCTCACCGTGCAGGTACAGCGCGAGGGCGCCGCCCCCGTCGCTCGGCTGCCCGAACAGCCGGAAGAACTGACCGGCCAGCGCACCGAAACGAGGATCGACGAGCATCATGTGGGGCGCGGACAGGTTCGGACGCGCCACCGTACGCTTGCGGGCCGGCGGTTTTTCTGCGGCGAGTTCGCGAGGGTTCGTCATGGGTGCACGTCTTCTATCCTTCGGCGGTCGCCCGATGCCACCACCATCGCTTGTATACAACGCCGGATACGGCACGCTGATTCCGCCGGGGCGAAACCACCGGAAACGGCCGAAAGACCCTGTGAACCACCCCTCGCACGGTTGGACACTGGTAGTACGGCGGACCGACCTGGACACACACCGCCGAACAGACCGTAGGAGGCCGCCCCGTGATGTACGACGACGATTTCGGCGGTTGGGGGTATGCACTGATGTTCACCGGGATGGCGCTGTTCTGGGGCCTGCTGATCGTGGGGATCATCCTGCTGATCCGTTATGTGAGTCACCCGTTCCCGGCACCGCCCGGTGGGTCGCCGCCGCTTCGCAGTGCCGAGGCGGTCCTTGCCGAGCGGTTCGCACGCGGCGAGATCGACGAGCAGGAATACCGGAGTCGCCTATCCATTCTGCGCGCCGGAACGACACCCTGACACGAGCGCACGGCGAAGGAGGTGACCGTGATGGATGCGATGCAGATGTTCCACATGTTCATGATGTGGCTGCACAGCATGGGTGTTCTGCCACCCATGCCCATGATGCCGATGTGACCGGCGGCCGCCGGGAGCCCCCGGGGACCGGGCCCCGGCGGCCACACCGAAGACCACCGACAGCAGACCGACCGCAGACCCAATCGACGAGCGAGTTGACCGACGTGAGCACGACGAATCAGCGCTACATGACCCAGACGGACTTCATGTCGTGGCGGATGGAGGAGGACCCGATCCTCCGGTCGACCATCGTGGCGGTCGCGCTGCTCGACCGCAGTCCGGATCAGAGCCGATTCGTCGACATGATGCGCAGGGCGGTCGACCTGGTTCCACTCTTCCGGCGGACGGCGATCGAGGCTCCGATGGGCTTTGCTCCGCCGAGGTGGGCGGACGATCACGATTTCGATCTCAGCTGGCACCTGCGCCGTTACACCCTCCCCGAACCACGAACATGGGACGGGGTTCTCGACTTCGCCCGGACCGCCGAGATGACCGCCTTCGACAAGCGCCGTCCGCTCTGGGAGTTCACCGTTCTCGACGGACTCCACGACGGCAGGTCCGCCCTCGTGATGAAGGTGCATCACTCTCTCACCGACGGTGTCAGTGGAATGCAGATTGCCCGGGAGATCGTGGATTTCACCCGCGATGGCGGGCCACGGCCGGACCGGGCCGACCATCGGACGGCCACGTCGAACGGTGAATCGCCCACTCCGCCGGGCCGCCTCTCCTGGTACCGGAACACGGCCACCGACGTGGCCCGCCGGGCATCGAACATGCTGGGCCGCAACAGTGTTCGACTGGTCCGGACTCCGAGGGCCACCTGGCGCGACGCAGCCGCACTAGCCGGCTCCACACTGCGCCTCACGCGTCCCGTGGTCTCCACACTGTCCCCGGTGATGACGAAACGCAGCACGCGGCGTCACTGCGCGGTGCTCGACGTGCCGGTGGAGGCGCTCGCTCAGGCGGCCGCGGCGGGTGCCGGTTCCATCAACGACGCGTTTCTCGCTGCTGTCCTGCTGGGAATGGCGAAGTACCACCGACTGCACGGCGCCGAGATCAGCGAACTGCGGATGACGCTGCCGATCAGCCTGCGTGCCGAGACGGACCCGGTGGGAGGCAACCGCATCACCCTGGCACGTTTTGCACTACCCACCGACATCGACGACCCCGCCGAGTTGATGCGCCGGGTGCACGCCACGGTGGATGCCTGGCGCCACGAGCCCGCGATTCCGCTGTCACCGACGATCGCCGGCGCCTTGAACCTGCTTCCGGCCTCGACACTCGGAAACATGCTCAAACACGTCGACTTCGTCGCCTCGAACGTCGTCGGATCTCCGGTACCACTGTTCATCGCCGGGTCGGAGATTCTGCACTACTACGCGTTCAGCCCCACACTCGGATCGGCGTTCAACGTCACCTTGATGTCCTACACCACGCGCTGCTGTGTCGGGATCAACGCCGACACGGACGCAATCCCGGACCTCGCAACCCTGACCGATTCGATAGCGGACGGGTTTCGCGCCGTCCTCGGGCTCTGCACGAAGACAACCGATACGAGGGTGGTCGTGGCCTCGTGATCGCGGCACACGCACGTACCCGACAACCACACCGAGGACGCGACACCGTGTCCACACCGAACGGAGGCCGATGGATATGAACGAGAAGAAATGGTCAGTGGAGATCGTCATCGACGAACACGACGCCGACGAGGGTGGATCCAGGACCCGGGCACAGGCCCGGCTCCGAACCCGCGACACCCACACCCTCGTCGGGGTCGGGCTCGCCCGCCGGAATCCCGCGGACACCGAGATCCCCGAGATCGGGGACGAACTGGCCACGGCACGTGCGTTGGCCGACCTGGCCCACCAATTGATCGAGCTGACCGCCGCCGATGTCGAAGCGGCCACGCACAGCCGCGTTCACCTCACCGAATGATCGTTCCTGCCGGGGTGGGCTTCGACGCGAACCAAGGAAAGGCCCAACGGCCCTGGTCCCGGGGTGATGCGCCTGGCTCAATGGACGAAGGGCCCACACCCGCCGGGTCGGCAAAGGAGTGAGCGCATGGATGGGCAACCGACCGTGCACACCGATGCGAGTGTTCTGGATCGCCGCGGCCTCGACCAACTGATCGAGGCCCTCCGCGCCCGCGGCTATTGCGTTGTCGGTCCCACCGTCGAGGACTCGGCCATCGTTCTCGCCGAACTCGAATCCGGCGCGCAGCTACCGTCCGGCTGGGGTGTGACAACCGGACCCGGGACGTATCGGCTGCGTCGGCGGGACGACGCCGCGGTCTTCGGCCACTCGGCCGGCCCGCAGTCGTGGAAACGCTTCCTCCATCCGCCACGGCAGCAGCAGTGGTCCGTCGACCGGGACGGTGCCTTCATCGCACCGGCACCCGACGAGCGGCCCTACGCATTCGTGGGGGTTCGAGGCTGTGATCTCGCGGCGATCGCGGTCCTGCGCCGGGTGCTGTGCCCAGACCCCGATTCCGACAGCACCACCGCCCGCAGGTTCCGGCAGCTGTTCATCGTGGCCGCCCACTGCACCGAACCCGGAGGTGTGTGTTTCTGCGCCTCGATGGGGACCGGACCGGCGGCCGGCCCAGGATACGACCTGGCACTGACCGAGCGCATCGACGACAACGGTCACCGCTTCGTCGTCGAGGCCGGCACCGAATCCGGTGCCGCCGTCCTCGCCGAGGTCGCCCACCGCACCGCTGCGACCGCTGAGGTCGACGAGGCCCGGTTCGCCGTGAGCACCGCAGCCGGCCGGATGGGACGGGCAATGCCCGAGGTGGATCTTCGTGCCCTGCTCCGCGACGCGCGCGGAGCCGACGTCTGGGAGGACGTCGCCAGCCGGTGCCTCACCTGCGGAAACTGCACCATGGTGTGCCCTACTTGTTTCTGCACCACCAGTGAGGACGTCACCGATCTGACCGGGGAGCACGCCGAGCGCTGGCAGCACTGGTCGTCGTGTTTCGAACCCGATTTCAGCCACGTGCACGGCGGGAACGTCCGGACGTCGGGGGAGAGCCGGTACCGGCAGTGGATGTCCCACAAACTCGGAACGTGGTTCGACCAGTTCGGCAGCTCCGGGTGCGTGGGATGCGGACGGTGCATCGACTGGTGCCCAGTCGGTATCGATATCACCGAAGAGGCCGCGCGGCTGGTCCAGGTCATGCCGGCGTACCGGCCGGAGGACGACCGGGAGCAACGGTGAACGCCGACGAAGCGACGCTGCCCCCCGCCCTCGGCCACCTCGACCACCGGCACCGGCTCCGGCTCGCAGAACTCAGCACCCCGGTTCGATTCGCCGCGGGGGAATTCGTCTTCCACGAGAACGAACCGGCGACCCGGTGCTGGCTGCTCGGTACCGGAAGTGTCGTCCTGACCACGCTGGTACCCGGCCGCGGCACCGTCGCACTCGAAACCCTGCACGGCGGTGACGTTCTCGGCTGGTCCTGGCTCGGTGCCCGGCAGCTGTGGCAGTTCGATGCACAGGCCACGACGACCACCGACGCCGCGGAAGTGGACGTCGCCGCGCTCGAGCAGATGGCGCTCTCCCAACCCGACTTCGGATACGCCGTCACCCGCGCGTTGTCCGGGGTGCTGATCGCCCGACTGCAGTCCACCCGCGCCCGCCTGCTCGATCTCTACGCGAACCGAGGGGAACGGTGACTGTCGTGCCGGCCGACCGCATGCTGCCGACCGGATACCGGGTCGTGTCCCGTTCGGTGGAGACACGCGACTCGGTCACCATGACCCTCGTCCCGGCCGCCCCACCTCCGATGCCGCTCCCGCGGTTCACCCCCGGCCAGTTCATGATGCTGTACGCCCACGGGGTCGGCGAGGTTGCCATCTCGGTATCCGGAGACCCCTCCCGAACCGATGGAACCCTCGTCCACACGATCCGCAACGTCGGGGCCGTGAGCCGGGCACTCCACGACGCCCCGCTCGGCACGATCATCGGCGTGCGGGGCCCCTTCGGGCAGGGCTGGAACCTGCCGGCCGGCTCGGACCGCGACCTCGTGATCGTCGCCGGGGGAGTGGGGTTGGCGCCGCTGCGCCCCGTGGTCCTCGCCGCACTGGCCGCGCGGGAGAAGTTCCGCCGACTGACTCTCGTCGTCGGCGCGCGGAGCCCCGCCGACATCCTCTACCGCACCGAACTCGCGGCATGGCAGGCCCGCACAGACCTCACCGTGGAGTTGACGATCGACCAGCCGATCGCGGGATGGACGGGAGGCGTCGGATTCGTCACCGAATCCCTGCACCGGGTGGACGTCGACCCCGAACACACCACAGCACTGTTGTGCGGGCCGGAGCCGATGATGCGGTTCTGCGCCCGGGCGTTGACGGACCACCGGGTGAGTCCGCGCGACATTCAAGTGTCCGTGGAACGGAACATGCAATGCGGCGTCGGGGCCTGCGGACACTGCCAGCTCGGCGAACTGCTGCTGTGCCGGGACGGTCCCGTCGTCGACTACGCCACCGCCGAACCACTCCTGCGGGTACCGGAGCTGTGATGAGCGCACCACCGACCACCAAACCGAAACTCGCCGTGTGGAAGTTCGCCTCCTGCGACGGCTGTCAACTGACGTTGCTCGACTGCGAAGACGAGTTGCTCGCGCTGTCCGAGGCCGTGGAGATCTCCCACTTCCTGGAGTTGTCGAACACGATCACCGCGGGCCCGTACGATCTGTCGCTGGTCGAGGGGTCGATCACCACGGCCGCCGACCGGGACCGCATCCGCGCAGTGCGGGCGCAGTCCCGGTTTCTCGTCACGATCGGGGCCTGCGCGACGGCCGGCGGCATCCAAGCGTTACGCAACTTCGCCGACATCGACGACTTCCTGTCGGTGGTCTACGCGAGGCCTGAGTACATCGACACCCTCGCCACCTCGACCGCGATCTCGGCGCACGTCCCCGTCGACTTCGAGCTACGCGGGTGCCCGATCGACCGGCGGCAGCTCCTCGAGGTCATCACCGCGTACCTGGCGGGCCGGCGACCGAACATCCCCGACACCAGCGTGTGCACCGAGTGCAAGCGGCGCGGACTGACGTGTGTGATGGTCGCCGACGGAACACCGTGCCTCGGTCCGGTGACCCACTCCGGGTGCGGCGCGCTGTGTCCGTCGGTCTCCCGCGGGTGCTACGGCTGCTTCGGTCCCACCACCGACCCGAATCTCGCCGCGATGAGCGGTTGGCTGCGCACGTGCGGAATGAACGAGGACGCCATCGGCCGCATCTTCGCCACGTTCAACGTGGCGGCCTACGGATCGGAAGGGCACGACCGTGACGCCCCGGAATAGGGAACTGACCGTGCGCGCACTCGCCAGGGTCGAGGGTGAGGGCCGAGTCGACGTAACCGTGCGCGAGGGGAGAGCCGAACGCGTCGAACTCAACATCTACGAGCCGCCCCGCTTCTTCGAATCCTTCCTCCGCGGCCGCCACTTTCTCGAACCCCCGGATATCACCTCGCGTATCTGCGGTATCTGCCCGGTCGCCTACCAGGTGAGCGCGTGCAATGCCATCGAGCAAGCATGCGAACTCGAACTCGACGACGCGGTGAGGGATCTGCGGCGACTTCTGTACTGCGGCGAGTGGATTGCCAGTCACGTGCTGCACATCTACTTCCTGCACGCACCCGACTTTCTGGGGCTCCCGGATTCGATTGCCCTCGCCCGGCGCGATCGGGAGGCCGTCGAGCGGGGCCTGTCGTTGAAGAAGGCCGGAAACGCGATCCTCGATGTGATCGGTGGCAGGCCGATTCACCCGGTCAACGTCCGAGTCGGCGGGTTCCACCGGATGCCGACCACAGCCGATCTGATTCCCCTGTCCGACCAACTGCGCACGGCACTCGATCACGCCGTGGCAACCGTCCGATGGGTGTCGTCCTTCGACTTCCCCGACGTCGAACTCGACCACGACCTCCTCGCACTTCACGACGACTCCCGCTACGCAATCGAGGACGGCGAGATCTGGTCGTCGACCGGATTACGTTGCACCGCTGACGAATTCCCGAAGCACGTGGTCGAGCGTCAGGTGCCGCACTCGACCGCGCTCCACGCCGAACTCGACGGCCACCGGTACCTCACCGGGCCACTGGCTCGATACTCACTCAACTCGTCGCAGCTTGCCGGAGTGTCGGCGCAGACCGCCGCCGACGCCGGGCTGGGCGCGCAGTGCCGGAACCCGTACCGCAGCATCGTCGTCCGCGCCGTCGAGGTCGTCTACGCCGTCGA
This sequence comes from Rhodococcus sp. LB1, assembly GCF_001583455.1. Taxonomy (NCBI): domain Bacteria; kingdom Bacillati; phylum Actinomycetota; class Actinomycetes; order Mycobacteriales; family Nocardiaceae; genus Rhodococcus; species Rhodococcus sp. LB1. Next base: position 16,870 of record NZ_LTCZ01000048.1, read on the forward strand.
GGAAGCGTTGCGGATCATCGACCGCTACGAGCGGCCTGCGGAGCCGTTTACCGCCGGACCACCGATACGCACGGTCGGGCACGGGGTCAGCGAGGCACCCCGTGGACTGCTGTATCACCGATACGAGTTCGATCCCGCCGGATTGATCCGCGCCGCCATCATCATTCCTCCGACCTCGCAGAATCAGGCTGCCATCGAACACGATCTACGGCGCGCGGTGGACGGAAATCTCATGCTGGCCGATGACGACCTGACAACGCTGTGCGAACGAACCATCCGCAACTACGATCCGTGCATCTCCTGCGCCACCCACTTTCTGACCCTCACGGTCGACCGCCGATGACCGTCGTGGTGATCGGGCTGGGAAACGATCTCCGCCGCGACGACGGGATCGGCCCGGCAGTTGCGCGGCAGGTCGCGGACCACGTCGCCCCGGACGTGTGCGTGTCGGTATCCGATGGGGACCCGGCCACTCTGCTCGAAGCGTGGACCGGTGCGCAGCTGGCCGTCATCGTGGACGCCGTCGTATGCGACCCGCCGCGACCCGGCACCGTCTATCGGCTCACTCCGGACGAACTCGGCGACGTTCGGGCGGGGACGTTCAGCACGCACGGAATCGCGCTCGACCACACCATTCGCCTCGGCGCCGTACTCGATCGGCTGCCCCACAGAATGATCGTCCTGGCTGTGGAGGTCGCTGATCTGGGCGATGGCCGCGGGCTTTCACCCGCGGTGGACCGAGCTGTCGACACGGCGGTGTCGGCGGTGCTGTCGGTGATCGGTGAGCACTCCGACCGAATGGCCTGACCGTGCGCAGGTGTCGCCGGAATCGTCAACGAGCGGAGTGGCGGCGGCCGATCGAGAACACCGACTCGACGGGGCGTCGCGGAGTCTGCCGTGGCGGAGACTTCTTCTCAGTCGTGCCTACCCGAATCAGGGCCTGCGGGAAGCCGCGGTCGGGGAGTAGTTCGCGGATCATCTCCCGGCTCTGACGGAGTTCGGTCGTGTGCGTCAAGGGACACGTCGCGAGACCGCCGACGGTAGCCTCCAGCAGCACCGCGGACAGGGCCTCACCGGCCCGGAGCCACGCGCCGCGGCCGTCGGTGTCGGTGCTCAACACGAGAACCGTCGACCGGTCGATCGCCGTTCTCGCGTCATTGTCGCGGCCTGCCGGGAAGCGGCGTCCGATGTCGACGCGGTCACGGTTCTCCGCGGTTGCGAGGGAATCCGACGGTATTCCACCCTGAGGAATGGAATGACCAGCCCACCAGTGGAGTTCGGCCTGGTAGGCGGAGTCGTACTTCCGTGCGGCCGCGGTCAGCTCCGTCGCCTTCGCGAGTGTCGGACGAGCGTCCTGTCCCAGCACCGTCAGGTGGACGTCCATGCCCCGCGCCATATCGGTCAATGCCGCGGGCAGCGGGGTTTTCACGCTGACCGGGCCGAAGGGCCTGCGGTCGGAATATCGGTGCCGGATCGCGGCAAGCAGATCGAAGTCGTGCGACTGAGGCCGGGCGTCGTGGCGGAACCGAATCGTCGCCAGATGCCCCGAGTGTGGACCCTCCGGGACGCGCCGGATGTCCACCGACCATTTGAGCCCGGTCAATGCCGTCTGGAGATGATTCAGCGCCGCACCACAACTGACGACCAATTGCCGGCCCGACGGGTCCGTGGAAGCCAAGAGCCGGCCGCGTTCGGTGTAGAGGTCGAGCTGCCCGTCGGCGTACGTCCACTGCCACGGCTGACTGTTGTGTACCGACGGTGCCCGGCAGGCGAGGTCCACGGCAATGCGGACGACGTTCTCGTCGGGAATGGTGGTGTCCACGATCGCCTCCTCGGTGGTTCGCACTTCCGCCCGGACCCGGGTCGGACAGTCGGTGCGTCCACCTCAGTGTTCGCCTTCCAGTGGCCTGAAATTAGGGCCGATGGTCACTGCCGGACACCTGTCGACGATTCGGGCCGGAAGACCCTACTGACGGCAACTGCGCCGCTGTAAGCCTGAGAAGATGTCCAGCGACATCGCCATTCGCACGCTCGGCCTCACCAAGCGGTTCGGCTCCGTGCTCGCCCTGGACGCGGTGGACCTGAATATTGTCGAGGGTGAGGTCTTCGGTTATCTCGGCCCCAATGGCGCCGGAAAGTCGACCACGCTGCGTCTGCTCGTGGGCTTGCTGCGTCCGACTGCGGGATCGGCCCAGTTGTTCGGCCTCGACGCATGGTCATCGGCGCCCGCGGTTCATCGTCTGATCGGCTACGTCCCCGGTGAATTGGCACTGTACGACCGCATGACCGGCCGCCAGCACATCACGTACTTCGGACACCTACGTGGCAAGCCGGGCGGCAAAGCGGCGACAGTTTTCGCCGATCGGCTCGATCTCGACCTCGACCGAACTGTCCGGACGATGTCGAAAGGAAACCGCCAGAAGCTCGCGTTGGTCCTCGCGCTCATGTCCGGCCCGCAACTGCTCATTCTCGACGAACCTACCGGCGGCCTCGATCCGCTCGTGCAACACGAGTTCCATGCGCTCGTTCGCGAGCACACCGCATCCGGCGGAACGGTGTTGCTGTCGTCTCACGTACTCAGCGAAGTTCAGCAAGTAGCCGACCGCGTCGGTGTGCTGCGGGAGGGTCGCCTCATCGCCGTCGAGAGTCTTCACGAACTACGCCAGAAGTCGCTGCACCATGTCACCGCCGAATTTGCGACACCGATCGTGGAATCGGACTTCCGCGAAGTGGCCGGCCTCCGCGACCTCACCGTCGCGGGCACGTCGCTCACGTGCAGTGCACCGCAGTCCGCGCTGGACGCCCTGATTCGTCGGATCTCGCAATTCCGCATCGTCGACTTCGAGTGCGCCGAGGCCGACCTCGAGGAGACATTCATGGCGTTCTACGAGATTCGAGACCGAAATGCTGCGTAGCGTGCTCACCAAGACGTTGTACGATCAGCGCCGCGCGTTCCCTGCATGGGTCGTCGGGCTCGCGCTGTTGGTGGCGATGTACGTGGCGATCTGGCCCAGTGTTCGCGACCAGCCGTCGATGAATCAATTCCTCGACGAGATGCCCGAGGCGTTTCGTGCCCTGTTCGCGATGTCCGGGGCCGACATGTCTACCCCGGTCGGATACGTCGAGATCGAACTGCTGTCGTTCATGGGTCCATTGCTGCTTCTGATCTATGCCGTCGGAACGGGTGCGGCGGCGGTCGCCGGAGAGGAGGAGCGGGGAACGCTCGATCAGTTGCTCGCCACGCCCATGAGCCGCGGGCGAATCCTGACGGAAAAATTCGGTGCCCTCGCCATGGGCACCATGACGCTGTCGGCGGTCTTGGGACTCGCACTGCTCGGCGAGGGGATACTCGCCGACATGGATCTGCCGGTGGAAAACGTCGCGGCGGCAATGACGCACCTGGCGCTTCTGGCGCTGGTCTTCGGCGCACTCGCATTCGCGATCGGCGCCGTCACAGGCCACCCCGCACTGAGTCGTTCGGTTCCTGCCGTGGCCGCGATACTGGCATATGTGCTCAACGGCCTCGGGCCTGTGGTGTCGTGGTTGGCACCGTGGCAACGATATTCACCGTTCTATCAGTACGCCGGCCATGACCCGTTGCGCCATGGGTTCTCGTTCGCGGCAGCATCCGTCTCCTTGCTCACAATTGCAGTGTTGCTCGGAGTCGCGCTCGTCGGGTTCGCTCGGCGCGACGTGGTGAGATAACCGTGACCGACGCGAGGACACCTTCGCTCGAGCCGGTTGTCGTCGGAGTTGACGGCTCGACGGCAGCGAGAGCTGCGGCGCGCTGGGCCGCCGCGGTCGCGGAGAAGCAGGGAACAACGTTGCACCTGGTTCACGTGCTCCCTCCACCCCCTGTCTCCTACGCAGACCCGCGTCCCCTGCCGTCGGAAGACGAGGACCGCATCGCAGCGGAAACGTTCCTGGCCGGTGCGTTGCGCGGCATCAGGGCCGACCGGCGTGCCCTCGACGTGGAGTGTTCCTCACCGACCGGGTCGACGGCGGCCGACATCCTGTTGTCGTTGGCGGACTCAGCGTCGATGGTGGTGATCGGGTCGACGGCACGAGGCCCGGTGGAGGGGTATCTGAATGCGACGGCGCTGCGACTCGCCCATCACTCACCGTGCCCGGTCGTGGTGTGGCGGGGAGCCGAACAGCACGCGATTCCCGACCGACGCGCGGTCGTCGTCGGTGTGGACGGCAGCCGGTGCAGTGTCGCCGCCGTGGCCGACGCCTTCCAATTCGCCGGGCGATTCGACGCGCCGCTGATCGCGGTGCATTCGTGGAGGTCGGATTTTCCACACGATACCGAGAACGAAGCGGTCGGGGTCGGGGCCTGCCAACGGGAAGGGGCAGTTCTGGCGGAAAGTCTCGCCGGCTGGGTCGAGCGATATCCCGACGTGGTCGTGCGAGAGATTGTCGAGTCCGGCGGGGCAGGTGAGGTATTGCTCCGCCGGTGTGAGGACGCGCAACTTCTCGTCGTCGGAAGCCATGGGCACGGCGCGATCGGCCGTGCGATCCTCGGGTCGACGAGCCAGGACATGCTTCACCGGGCCCGATGTCCGGTCATGATCAGCAAGGTTCACCGGAATACCGGTACGGTTGATGATCGCGCCAAGGAGTTCGGCGACCGTGGACATCGCTGAGTTCCACGCCTACGGCTACGCCGCCGCCCTGCTGATCGGGCTCGGGCTGGGAATCGAGCGGGAACACGCGGCCCGGTCCCCACCCGACGGTGCGGACCCGGGGTCTTGGGAGTTGCCCGGCGCACGTACCTTTCCGCTCATAGCCCTCGCCGGCGCCATCGCAGCGCACCTCGGCACCGCCGTAGTCACGGCGGCTTTCGTGGGGATCGCGGCCCTCGTCGTCGCTCGCCGCGGCGTCCGCGGCAGGTGCCGAGATCACCGTCGACACCGCGACCGTGGCGGCAGTTGTCGCCGTCGGCACGAACCTGCTCACCAAACTGGTCCTCGCCGCCGTTGCCGGTTCGTTCCGGTTCGCCGTGACGCTGGCGGCGTGGCCGGCCCCACCGGTCGCTGTGACAGCCGCGACCGTGTGGGTCGTGCTCATCCAGTGACCAGCCGCAGATGCGCTGGTCGGACCGTGCCGTCTCCGCCGGACGGTGTCGATGACCTACGGCCCTAGAGCCACCGAGCCGCGAGCACAACACTCGAAGCCAGGACAAGCAGGAGACACACGATGACCGGCGCAGCACCCACCCCACACACGGACACACTGTGAACACGCGAGAGCTGCCCGTGGTACCCGACCGACGTACCGTCGAATCAGCTGTGGCGCTGGCGTGCCGCGCGCCGTCGCTGCACAACAGCCAACCGTGGCGTTGGGTGATGGGCACTTCCCTCCGGTTGTACAGCGATCCCGACCGGCTGTTGCCCGCGACCGATGCCTTCGGTCGTCAGATGGTGATCTCCTGCGGTGCGGCCTTGAATCACCTCGAGTACGCATTCGCGGCGAGTCGCTGGCGTCCTGTGATCGAGCGGCTGCCGCGTTCTTCGGACCGGCAACTTCTGTCGACGATCGGATTTGTCGCGGCACCGGCACCGACACCGACAGATTTCGTCGCCCGAATGGCGGCGGCGATCGAACGTAGGCGAACCGAACGTCTGCCACTGGACGCACCGTCCGCGTGGAGGGACACACTCGAACAGCTGGTGCGAATCACGGCGGGAACAGACGTCGAACTCGAAGACCTCGGCGAGCGAAGCCGTCCCGCACTCGAGGAAGCATCACGCCGGATGACCGGTTTACGGCACGACGACCCCACCTACCAAGCCGAACTGCGGTGGTGGTCGGGGCGCGGACTGTTCCCCGACGGTGTGCCGGAACAGGCGCGCCCGTCCGACCCGCAGCAGCACTCGGTGCACCTCTCACGTGAGTTTCCGCCCGGCCGCGCGAGCACACCCGACGGCAGCCCGTCGGAAGATCGCGCCGCGATCCTCCTGCTCTCCACATCCACGGATTCGAGACTTGATTGGCTACGGAGCGGCGAAGCACTCTCCGCAGTTCTGCTCGCCTGCACGGACCGCGGACTCGCCACCTGCCCCGTCACCCATCTGACCGAACGCGCCGCGACACGGACAATGCTGCGGGAGCTGTCTTCCGGGGACGGGATGCCGCAGGTTCTGATCAGGGTGGGAGCGGGCACCGGGGTGGGGGAACTGTCGCCCACACCCAGACGCCCGTTATCGGAAGTCCTGGTTCGAGAACGGCCGGCGCCGGGAAACCTGTCCGGTGAGTAGGGGAGGGCTGCCACCCCTGGCGATACGACGAGCGTCAACCCAACGATGCGACGCAGATCGATGACACGATTGCGGCTCGGGCAGCGAGCCGAATCGATGAGGAGGTCACCATGGTCGATCCGGGGATCGTTGTGGGAGTGGACGGATCCCGGTCGTCGCTGGATGCGGTGCGGTGGGCCGCACGTGAGGCGGGAGTGCGCGGGGCGCCGCTACTGTTGTTGTCCTGCATCACGTACCGCGGTGCACAAGATGGGCCGCGACTCGCTGAAATCCTCCACGCCCGAGCCGAGCGGGACGTTGCCGAAGCACTCGAGACCGCCCGAGCCGGGTCCGCAGACGCAGACATCGACATTCGGGCCGAAGTGTCCCATCAGAACGCCCCGGGATCACTCGTCGACCGATCGGCCGGCGCAGAAATGGTCGTACTCGGCAGGCGCGGACTCGGCGAGTTCACCGACGGGCTGATCGGCTCCGTGACCTCGGCCGTGGCGCGTCATGCGCAGTGCCCGGTAGCAGTGATCGACGGCTGGTCGAGAGTCGCGGACGGCACGGGACCCGTCGTTGTCGGCGTCGACGGATCTCCGAGCAGTGCGCGGGCCGTCGGTCTGGCGTTCGAGGAGTGTTCCCTCCACAACACGGAACTGATCGCACTGCACGCGTGGTCCGACCAGGACCTGTCGAAACTCCCCGTCGGTGTGGAGCAGACCATGGAGCGGTCGGTGCTCGAGGCCGGCGTCGCCGAATGGTGTGGACGGTTCCCCGACGTCCCGGTGCGACAGACCCTCGTTCGGGACCGACCCGTTCGCCACCTCCTCGAAATGGCCGACGAAGCCCAGATGATCGTCATCGGCAGCCGCGGGCGGGGCGGCTTCACCGGGATGACGCTCGGCTCGACCAGCGCAGCCTTGGTGCACATAACCCCGTGTCCCCTCCTGATCGCCGGACCGATCCGACCAGAGCGATGACCTTGGGCCCTACATCGGCACCTGTTCCGGCGCGACACTCGAAGGAGCAATCGCAGGAGGTCGCCATGATCGGGGAACAGACACTGGTAGCGCGGATGTGGCGATTGGGGCCGTGGAGCGGGAACCGACTGATGCGGGGAAGCTATCGCCTCGAATCCTCGGTCTTCCTCGTCGTCGTCGCCCTCGTGCTGATCTTGGTTCCTCTCGCCGCAGCGTTCGGAACCGCCACTCACACACGACTCGACGACCAATCCCGCGCCGACCGCGAAAACCGGCATCAGATCGCGGCAGTGCTCCTCGAGGACGCCACTGTGAACCTGGCGGATACTACCCCGGCAACGGGTGCCACGGGGCAGGCACCGGCCCGGTGGGCAGTGGATGGGACCACACGCACCGGTCAGGTACTGACCGCGCCGGAAGCGAAGGCGGGACAAACGATCAGCATGTGGATCGACCCGGCCGGCAGGATCGTCGATGCGCCGAAGACTGGCACCGAGAACGCATTCGAGGCCGTGGGCGCCGCACTCGCATTGTGGACAATGGGTGCGACGATCTGTCTGGCGATGTTGATCGGAATTCGCTGGGCAGGAACGAGATACCGGATGTCACAGTGGGACCGCGAGTGGAGGAACCTCGGAAAGGCCCCCGGGTGGCCGGTCAGCTGACGCCCATTGATGTCGAACACAGGAAGACGACGACGATTTGCGAATGGTGAGGCCAGAGCCAGTGGACGACAACTTGAGCTTCCTGGACGCGGGTTTTCTCGAGACGGAGGACTCCGACCCACACGCGAGCCTGACGATCGGTGCTCTCGCCATCATGGAGGGCCCCGTTCCCGGGCAAGACGAATTTCGTGACACGGTCGCCGCACGTTTCGCGAAGCTCCCGCACGCCCGGGACAGGGTTCACACGGTCCCACTCGACTTCAGCGCACCCTCCTGGACACCGGATCCGCATTTCGACCTCGGCCATCATCTGCGGAGGGTCGCCGTCCCGGAACCAGGGGAGGAGGAGTCCCTGTTCGGTTTCGTCGCCCGGGTCATGGCGCACCGACTCGACCGTGACCGCCCCCTGTGGGAATGCTGGGTCGTCGAAGGCCTCACCGACGACCGCTGGGCCATACTGACCAAAATTCATCACTGCATGGCGGACGGGATCACCGGAACCAAACTGTTCGAGGCCATGTGCGACGAAGTCGTGGCCGAAACGTCGAGGACCGCAGAGCCCGACACCGACGCCGAGCCGGTGCCGACCGTCGGTACACGCCTCGAGAGCGTCGAGAGCCTGGTCCGCTCGACGATCGAGTTCCTGTCCCCGGTGCGGCAACTCCGGCTCGTCTCGGCGGCACTGGCAATTCCACGTCGGCTGACGGCCGCCGGTATCGGCGTCGCAACCGGCCTGACCCACCTGCTGTCCGAGATGCTGACCTCGTCTACGAACACCTCGCTGATCGGACCGATCGGTCGCCAGCGCCGCTACTGCGCCGCCCGAGTCAGAATGCATGACGTTCGCGAAATCTGCGCCACGTACCGGGTCACCGTGAACGACGTCGCACTCGCAGCGATCACCACCGGACTACGGCAGCTGCTCCTGAAACGGGGCGAGCGCCCCGAACCGCACACGGTCCGCACGCTCGTTCCCGTGTCCGTCCGCTCCGCAACAGCGGAACATGCGATCCACAATCAGGTCTCGCTCATGCTGCCCTTTCTGCCAGTCGACATCGAAGACCCGGTCGAACAGTTGGTCGCCGTCCACGAACGGCTCACGACGCACAAGGCGAGCAAGGAAGCAGAAGGGGGCAAGGCGTTCACCGCGGTGGCCCAGTACGGGCCGTTCATGCCCATGGCCTGGGCCGTTCGACTCGCCACCCGGTTTCCTCAGCACAGTGTCGTCGCCGTCGCAACCAACGTCCCCGGACCGAAGGCCACACGACACGTGATGGGCCGCACGATCCTGGAGATCTTTCCGTACGTGCCGATCGCGCTGCGGCTGCGGATCGGGATCGCGATCCTCAGCTACAGCGACCATCTCGCCTTCGGTCTCACCGGGGACTACGACACCACACCGGACCTCACCGACCTTTCCGACTCCATAGAACGGGGTGTCCTGACTCTCCTCGCCTCGTCGCGCGCGGCTGACGCAGCCTCCGAATGACCGCCGGCGACCGTCGCGAGCAACTCGGCTCGGGCGACTTGATCACGCTCGTCTCGGACGTCGGACCGGTACCCATGAACGTCGGCGCGGTACTTTTCGTTGCCGGTGGAGGCGACGAGGATGCGGCGACCGTCGAGGCCACGTTCGCACGGCGGCTCACCAGCATTCGGCGTCTGCAACAGCGCCTGGCCACGCCACGGCGGGGCCTGGGACGACCGTACTGGGTCGACGACTCCGATTTCGACGTCCGCGCCCATCTGGCCCGAGTCCGGTGCCCGAGTCCGGGGGACCGTGACGCTGCGCTGGCAATCGCGGTGGACGCGGTGACCCGGCCGCTGCCCCGGTCACGACCATTGTGGCGGGCGGTCGTCGTCACCGGTCTCATCGACGATCACACCGGTCTGGTGCTGGTGCTGCATCACGTCGTGGCCGACGGGATCGGTGGCCTCGCCGTGCTCGCGCGCCTGGTCGACGGCGCGGACGCGGCTGGGCCGGCCGACGATACCGCGGCACCGCCTCGGGGCAGGTTCGTCGACCGCGTTTCCGAACGGTTCCGCACGCTGCGCCGACTTCCGCACAGGGTTGCTCGTATACGAGGCGGCTGGGCCGAACTCGGTCGTGGTCGCGGCGGGTGGGCACCGCCGTGTTCCCTGAACGCTGCCACCGGCCCCCGTCGCAAGGTAATGACCGTCGACGTCGGTCTCGACGGTGTCCGGGCAGCGGGACGGAGGTCGGGTGCCACCGTCAACGATGTTCTGTTGGTCGCCGTCACTGGGGCATTGGCCGAACTCCTACGTGAGCGGAAGGAGTTTCCGCAGGAGCTGGTGGTGTCGGTGCCCGTCTCGGCCCGGAGTTCGGCAACGAGTGGGCACCTGGGGAACCAGGTCGGTGTAATGCCGGTACGTGTACCGCTGGTAGGAAGTTTCCAGGAACGGCTGACCACTGTTTCGGGCGTCACCCGCGTTCAGAAGATGCGAACCCGGGTCCCCCTGGGCAATTCGTCATCGCCGGGGCACCGATCACAGGCATCACCCCGATTACCGTCACCGCGGGGAACGTCGGCGTCGCGTTCGCGGCACTATCCTATGCGGGCACGCTGACAGTAACGATCATCGTCGACCCCGACGTCGTACCCGAGGTCCGCGAGCTCGCCGCCGCTCTGCACGAACAATTCCGGGCCGCCATCGAGTGACGAGCTGGGCCGCGATTCAGAGAGACTCGGCCTCGTCACGGATCAGGCGCAGTACCGGCCCGCCCATCGCCTTGACGAACGGTCCCACCACCGTCCAATACCCGCGGAAGCTCCGCCGTGCCTTGTCGTCCGTGCCGTGTACGCGCACCTCGGTGACCAGGACAGACGTGCGGGCGTCGTACGTGAGAACTGTGAAACCCCAAGCGCCGATGCCATATCCGGGAAGGGCGAACCGGCCGAAGTCTGCTGGCGACCACTCGACGCGGCCGTAGCCTTTCTCCCACCAGCGACCTATGAACCCGAGCACCATCGCGTGTCCCGGCTCCTCCGCCAGAAGATGGAACCCGCCGTCGGGTTCCAGCAGCTGGTCGAACCGGAATTCGGACCGACTCCGCTGGATATGGGCGCCCCGACGGCCGCGGACGGTGTCGATCGCGATTCGGGCCCGGTTCGGGATCGCGACCGCCGGCGACCGGAAGAAGTCGACGCGGCGGATGGCGGCGAAGGTCGTCGGCGCAGACGCACGGACGACCTGCGTGCGCAGAATGCGGTGCTCATACCTCGGCAGCTGGGACTCGATCAGGCTTGATCCGAGGCTGGGGTCGTGCAAGATACATCTCCTCCTGGGGCGGCATCCCCGCGGTACGGCTAGCGAACAATGAGGAGTGGGCAGACAACCGAATGCATCAACGCCCTGCTGGTCGACCCCAGCAGCATGCTGGAAAACCCTCCTCGCCCCCGGCTGCCCACCACGAGAAGCTGCGCGTTCTCGGCCTGCTCACGCAGGTGCCGGGTGGGGCGATCCCTGACCACGATGGTGCGTACCTTCACATCCGGATACTTCTCCCCGCGGCCGGCCAGATTCTCGGACAACAGAGCCGTTTCGTTGGCCGCATCCCGCGTCCACTCGGCTTCGCTGCCTCCGTCCAAGGAGAGTTCCAGGACGATGTCGGACCATGCGTGGACGGCGACGAGTTCCGATTGCCGTAGGGATGCTTCCTCGAAGGCCATCGAGATAGCCGGTTCACTGTGTTGTGATCCGTCGACACCCACGACAACCGGTCCGGGAATGTCGTTGAGGTCGCGATCGGGTACACCACGGATCACGGCCACCGGGCATGGGGCGTGGGTGGCGATCGCCGAACTGACCGATCCCAGGACGGCACGATCGATGATTCCCCGTCGGTTCGCGCCGACCACGAGCATCGCAGCATTCGCTGAGCGCGCGAGTAGTTCACCGGCCGGCGTCCCGGTGCAGACGGTGGTCTCGATGTCGATGTCGTATCCGGGCACTGCGTCGCGGGCGGTCTGCGCCGCGCGCTCCAACCTGTCCTTGCCGTCGCGCTCCTCGTCCTGGAAGAAGCTGGCGGGCACACCGATCGGGACGCCGTATCTTCCGGGAACGAACATCGTCGTGATCAGCGACAGGGGCGAGTGTCGGAACGCGGCCTCCCTCGCCGCCCATGCAACAGCCTGCAGCGACGATGGGGAGCCGTCGATCCCTACAACGATCGGGCGGTGGCCGGACATGGTGCACTCCTACGGGGTTGCTGGCGCCGAATTTCTGCCTCGACCTTCATCGTTGCGGCCCGCGGGTGATACCCGTAGGGGATAAGGTCACCAGCCCGAGGGGGTGAGACCCGACCCGGGTCGGCGTCCTCCCCACGGCATCCCTCCGGGGTGACCAACGACTCTGTCACCCGCAGACCTCCAGCGATGACACTGAGACGAGGTTCCCGATCGAGAGTTCCCCGAGAACCGGTACAGATCGGCCGGCGGAAGGAATGCGACCATGAGCGACAGCAACACCGGCGCCGCGGGCGGCGGAGCGATCTACGCCCTGGGCATCTTCGGCGCCTGGGTGTGGTTCTGGCAGCAGGCGGACGCGTTCTGGGAATACGTCCTCGCGATCATTCAGGGACTGTTCTGGCCGGCCTGGATGGTCTACGACCTTTTCAAGGCCCTTGCAGGGTAAGCGCTTCGATGTCCTGCCTCCCCGCCGCCGATTCGGGAAGTGGGATCTAACTGACAAGCGCAGTGACGGCCGCGAAATAGATCATGATTGAAAGCAGGTCCTGAACGACGGTTGCAAGTGGACCGGAGCCGAAGGCTGGATCCTTACCGAGCCGTTGCAGGAGCCATGGCAGCACCATGGCAACGATGGTGGCGATCGCGCTCGCGGCGAGAACCGCTGTGGCCACCGCGATCGCGAGCATCGTGTCACCGGTCATCAGACTGGCCACCGGGAGCATCACGGCTCCGAGGAGAGCACCCACCGACAGACCGGTCAGCGCCTCGCGTCGCACGATACGTCGAATTCCCACCCCGACCGACAGGCCACGGATCGCCAGGGTTTCGGTCTGCGTCCCCACAGCGTCCGCGAGATACACGATTCCAGGAACGAAATAGGCAACGGCCACATTCGCTTCGAGAGTGACCTCGAATGCCGCCATGAACACGGCCGAGACCATGGCGCCCAGCAACCCGACCAGGAGCCAGGGGACACGGTGCCACAGCCTGCGCCGCACGCTCTCCACGCTCGTCTCGCGCGTGGTCTCGACCGAGTGGAGGAAGCCGCCGAGGCGGGAGAGGTCCTCGTCGTGTTCCTGGAGCAGTACCGCGAGAAGTTGTTGTGGAGCGATGAGACCACGAAACCGGCCGTCGGTATCGACCACCGCCAGCCCCGGTTCCCCATGCTGGACCGCCTGCCATGCGGCCCGTTCCTGATGCGTGTCGGGTCGGACCGCCGGAGGATTCGGATCCATGACGTTGCGCAGAGTGGCTTCGTCCGGGGCACCGAACATCCGCTCGATCGGCACGACCCCCGCCAGTCGGTCGCCGTCCAGAACCGCGACGACGGAAGCGCAATCGTACCGCGTGGTGGCCATCTCGCTCAAAACCGTCGTCACCGAATCGCCCGGGGCGGCCGTGGGAACCCGCGTGCAGGCATGCCAGAGCGCAGTCCGGGGTTCGGGCTCATCGTCGAAGACCAATAATTCGGACACCTGGCGCTCCCCTTCGAACGTGTGGTGAAGTGCTCTTCGATCATCCACCCACCGAGCGGCGCCCTCCGGCGTGTCGACGTGTCGGGATTCGAGGAGCCCTGCCCAGTCCGATGGCGCGAGGCGGAAATGTCGACCCGGCATTTGTTCCAGGAAGCGTGTCACGGCGCCGAGCTCGAGGTAACGACATCGCCCCAGGTGGCGCGCGAACCGGACTCGCCGATGCGGTAGACCTGAACAACGGTCCCCACCGCAACCACAACCGAGAGAAGTGCAACGATCACCGTGACTGTTCGTGGGGGATCCGACTTTCGTTCGCGAAGCTGGACCGCGGTGACCACCAACGCGCTGAGGAGAAGCGCGACGGAGAAGTAGATCATGCTGTCGCCCAGTTCGGTGTGGGCGTGCACGGCAGACGACCGGGCGACGTGCTTCTCCAGCCATTCACCGGCGTCGGTGGTCAGCGGAGTCACGATCACCGTCACGACCGCGAGCACGAGCGTAAGCCACACCAGCCGACGGCGGACCGCCGGCCATACGCTGCACATCGCGACCAGCAGTGCGGTCAGCGGGGCCAGGACCACGATGAAATGCACGAGCAGGACATGGGCGGGCAACCCGCTGACAGTCGACATGATTCGAGTATTCGTCGGCGTCGCTGAGAAACCACTGAGTGGCCCGCCCGACCCGTCGCCGAGGGCACGCGGCCTCAGTGCCGACCGGGCAAGTCGACTTCGCTGGGCGTCTTGTCGTCACGCAGGCCTTTCCAGCTGGGGTGGCGCAACCGCCCGCTGGTGTACTCGCGGTACTCGACGTCGCCGACCAACTGCGGTTCGACCCAGCGTGCGTCCTTGGTCTCCCGCGCAGGTGGCGGCGACGCCAGAGGACTCGTCGGTCGTTCCAGCGCCGTGAGCTGCTCCCGTAGCGATTTCCTTGTCGCGGTGGTGAATCCGGTGCCGACATGCCCGATGTACACCAGCTGGTGGTCGTCGTCATACGCGGCGAGGAGTAGTGATCCGATGCCGTCGCGGGCGGCACCGGTGCCGTCGACCCAGCCGACGACGATCCCTTCGGTGTTGGCGCGTAGCGGTTGCTTGATCCAGGCAGGGGAGCGGCGACCGGGTTGATACGTCGAGTCGACGCGTTTTGCGACTGCGCCCTCGAGATGGTGCCTGCGGGCGAGATCGAGCATCTCCTCGCCGTCGACGTCGGTCCAGTACGGCGGCACCTGCAGGCGGGGCCCGGACAGCGCAAGGTCGGTGAGTTCGGCCCGTCGCCGCAGGTAAGGCAGCCCGGTCGTCGATTTGCCGTCAAGGGCTAGGACGTCGAACACGTAGTACGTGACGGGCACCTCGTTGCGGAGTTGTGCGATGGGGGACAGCACGTGCATGCGCCGCTGGAGGCGACTGAACGACGGCCGGCCGTTCGCGTCGAGCGCGACGATTTCTCCGTCGAGGGTTGCCTCACGTCCGTCCAACGCGGCCACGATCGGCACGGCCAACTCCGGAAAGGTTGCAGTGATGTCATTTCCGTTGCGGCTGAACAGCCGGGATACACCGTTGTCGACGGTGGCGATGGCGCGTTGACCATCCCACTTCATTTCGAACGCCCACCCCGCACCGCCGGGAAGTTGGCCGAGTGTGGCCAGCATCGGAGACGGGACCGTCGACGAGGAAGGCATCCACCGAGTGTGCGCGAAATGCTCGGGCTATGGGCGGGAACGGAGCGGCTGACGATGCCGGGACCAGATCGACGAAGGCAGCGGACTCGCCGGGACTGTCCCTGCTGGCCGCTGAGACCGGTCTGCTGTTCACAGCAAATACACAGCGGTCAGGCAGGGTGAAACAGGGTTGGGCAATCACGATGGCACGCATGCCCACTTCTGAAGTGACGGGTCGGAAACGATCGAGTTGTCCGACACGTTCGATCACCGCGGCCGAGCAGCCGGCCGTACTTCTCGATCGACTTTCCCTTCAGCGCAATGACTGCCGCGCCGACCGCGGCGATGCCATCACCCGCGCCGGCGCCAGGACAGCGCTATGGCTGAGCCTGCTGGTGGTTTCCTACTCGTGGGCCGCCGACGGCGGAATTCGGGATCTCGGCGCAATGGCCACCGCCCTCCTGTCAGGGGGACGCCTCGCCGGCCTGGTGTCCGCGGACCTCCTGATCGTGCAGTTCGTGCTGATCGCACGAATCCCTCTGCTCGAGCGTGCCTTCGGTCAGGATCGATTGATCGGGCTGCATCGCGTGGTGGGCCTGACGTCGTTCACGCTGATGATCGCTCATGTCGCTGTGATCACCTGGGGCTACGCCGGCGGTGACGTGCTCGCCACGCCCGCGATGGTGTGGGAGCTGACGGTGGACTACCCCGGGATGCTGCTGGCCGTCGTCGGCACGGCGCTACTCCTGATGGTGGTGATCACCAGCGTGCGGCCGATACGCGACCGGCTCCGTTACGAGTCGTGGCATCTTCTGCACCTCTACGGGTATCTCGGGGCGGGATTGGTGTTGCCGCACCAGCTGTGGACCGGCCAGGAGTTCCTGGGCTCGACCGCCGCGACCCTCTACTGGTGGACCCTCTGGATCCTCGCGGCCGCAGCAGTTCTCGTGTGGCGGATCGGCCTTCCGTTGTGGCGCAGTGTCCGGCACTCGCTGCGGGTCGCCGCCGTGGTGCCGGAAGCGGACGGGGTCGTGTCGGTGTACATCTCCGGCAGGAATCTGGATCGGCTTCCGATCGCCGCCGGCCAGTTCTGCAACTGGAGATTCCTCGGCCGCCGGGGTTGGAGCCGGGCAAATCCTTACTCGCTCTCCGCCGCCCCGGACGGGCGACACCTGCGGATCTCGATCAAGGCGCTCGGCGACAACAGCGCGCGAACGCAGACCCTGCATCCCGGTACCCGGATCCTCTTCGAAGGTCCATACGGGAGGCTGTCGTCACGGGCCCGTAGCCGACGAAAGGTGGCGCTGGTCGGGGCCGGAGTCGGCGTCACACCACTGCGGGCGCTCGCCGAGGGACTCGACTACTCGCCAGGCGAGGCGGTCCTGCTGTTGCGCTACACCGAAAGGCCCTTGTTCGTAGACGAATTCCATGCACTCGCACGCGAACGAGGACTGCAGATTCTGTGGTTGCCCGGGCCCCGTCGGCGCGCCGACTCCTGGTTGGGCGCCGGCATTGGCGACATCGACGACCTCACCGCCCTGACCGGTTGGTTGCCCGACATCGCCGACCGCGACATCTACGTATGCGGTCCAAAATCCTGGACTGCCGCGGTACGCCGCACCACCAGGGCCGCGGGAGTCCCCGATGCTCAACTCCACACCGAAAACTTCAGGTGGTGACCCCACGATGAAACGCATCGTCACATGGATCCTCGGCACGATCACAGTCGGGGTGCTCCTGTTCGGGTACCACACCTCCACGGCCGGACCGATGAACGCTACCCCCGACATCGTGGTCGCCTCTACCGCGACATCGGAATCCGGTGCGTCCGATTCATCCGAATCGCCGGGAGAAACCTCCGGTTCGGGGCCGGGATCGTCGGGATCGGGCGGTGCCTCCCCCCAGCCCACATCGACATCGACTGGTGCATCCGTATTCACCGGTTCGGCAGCCCAGACACGGTGGGGTTCGGTGCAGGTGAAAATCGTGGTGGCCGAGGGCAGGATCACCGATGTCACGGTCCCGCAGTACCCGAACGGCAATTCGAAGGACCAGCAGATCAATTCCCGCGCACTCCCAGTTCTCATTCGCGAGACCCTCGACGCACAGGGCGCCGAGATCGACATGGTCAGCGGCGCGACCGTGACAAGCGACGGCTATATCCAATCCCTGCAGGCCGCACTCGACGAGGCGGGACTGTGAGCGGCGGAATCCCGGCAGTACAGGGGGGAGCCGGGGGGGAGCGGACAACCCGGTACGTGGAACACGTGATGGGCATGCCGATCAGTCTGGCGATGCGCGGTCGGCACGGCGGGGACCGCCGTGGCCGTGCGGCGTGGGCCGAAGTGCTGAGGACACTGCGCGGGGTGGACCAGCTCTTCAGCACGTATCGACCGGATTCTTTCGTGTCGAGGATGATTCGTGGCGAGGTGGACAACGAGCATCCGCCTGCCGCGGTCCTCGAGGTACTCGCTCTCGGAGACCGCGCCGAGCAGGAATCCGGTGGCGCGTTCGCGGTCCGTCGTGCCGGGCCCACCGGTGAGCGCGTCCTCGACCCCAGTGGCGTCGTGAAGGGATGGGCGGTCGAGCGGGCCGCAGAGCATTTGCGTGCATTGGAGTCGACCGATTTCTGTCTCTCCGCGGGCGGTGACATAGCCTGCCGCACCCTCGATCCGGCCGCAACGCCGTGGCGGATCGGTATCGAGGATCCCTTCGACACCTCGACACTCGTTGCGCTGGTGCCGGTGCACACCGGGGCGGTGGCCACCTCCGGTGCCACCCACCGCGGTGATCATCTCGTCGACGCGCGGACCGGACGACCGCCGACCGGGGTAGCGTCCGTCACCGTCATTGCCGATTCGCTGACCTGGGCCGACATCGATGCCACCGCCGCCTATGCGTTGGGGCGCGACGCAGCCCGCTGGCTGCACGGCCGCCCCAATTCCGGGTATCTGGTGGTGTGGGCAGACGGGTCGACAACATCGTCCGCAGCGTCCAACGTTGCCGACGTCCAGTTGCCGCTGCCGTAGCAGACTGGACTCCCGGTGCTCAGGCGAATCGAACCGCACGTACGTCCGGAGCACACTTAGCGCCCGCCTCGAGCGCCGACTTTGCGCGCACGGGCGTGACTACCGGAACCCTCATTACGTCACAGTGACGAACTGAGGTGGGATGGGCGGGAGGAGGGGACACCTGAAACCGAACATTCATTCGGAAATGCGGGCCGGTCGGCCATGGCTCCGGATTGGCCTTAGCGGTCCGGCGCCGCACATCCGGCGGCGTGAATATTATTCAGCGCGCCGACGGGCGCATCAGCCGCGCCGGTTCGACGTCGACGCGCCGAGTCGGATACGTGGCGAACGAGCGCCGGACGGGCCCGAGGACCAGGTCGACGCAGAACTGGCTGCGGGTATACAGGCAGGCCAAAATCCAGGCCTCTGACCTGCGGCGATAAAATGCCACTTTTTGCCGATAATCTACATTATGTCAACTAGTAAGTTGGTTATTCGCGTGGTTTGCGAATACGACCACCCGCGGTAACACTCCTCCGCCGCAGTCGCCGAGGGGTATTTACCTGCGGTCCTGGTGAATTGGGTGAGGCGGTGGCATCTGCGATGCGCAGTTCGTTGGCGGCCGAGCCGAGCGAACGAAACAGCTTCTGACCTGGCTGTTCACCTCCCTCCATTGCAGGATATGCATTTCGAATGCAGAATTTGCAGCGACTGAGGGGGCTGGATGGGGCGGTTGGTGTACCTACCGGCGGGCGCGGCTGGCCCGGATCCGGAAGCGTTTCTCGACGATGTGCTGTCCGGGTGGCGGCAGGCCCATCTGGCGCAGAACTTCTCGGGCAACACCGTGCGTCGACGGGCCAGTTCGGTCAAGCAGATGACCGAGTTCGTCGGCACCTATCCGTGGCAGTGGTCACCGGCGGATGCGGACGACTTCTTCGGACACCTGCGTGGAGTCCGGAATCTCGCCCACACCACGGTTCGGGCGTATTAGACCGACGTGAAGCTGTTCTTGGACTACGCGAGCGACCCGTCCTACGACTGGAACGAGCATTGCGGTCGGCTGTTCGGAACGGTGTTCTCCCAGGTCATCACCGAATTCAATCGAGCTCGACACGTGCAGGCCAACGACGCCCGGCCGGCGAAGCGGCCGTTCACCCCCGTCGAGCTGCAGCAGTTCTTCGATCTGGCCGACCTCGAACCAGAGCGAATCTTGCGGTCCGGCCGCAAGGGCGCCTTGGCGGCGTGGCGTGATGCGGTGGCGTTCAAAACCCTCTACGGATGGGGCCTGCGTCGCAACGAAGTCCGACACCTACAGCTGGTCGATCTCTCCCGCAACGCGCGGGCACCGTTCTTCGGCGAATGGGGTCTGGTGCGTGTCCGGCACGGCAAAGCGATGCGCGGCGCACCCGCCAAGCAGCGGACCGTGCTGACGGTGTTTGACTGGGCCGCGGAGGCGCTCGCCGACTGGTGCGAGCGCGGACTTCCCAGGTACGGCCATCCGATCGACACCCTGTTCCCGACCGAAAAGGGAGGCATGATCCCGACGCGCAATCTCTGGCAGCGAATGCGTTGTCTCGTCGATGAACTCGGCTTCCCACCGGGTCTGGACTTGCACTCGTTCCGCCGCTCCTACGCCACTAACCTGCAAGTCGAGTACGGCTACGACGTCAGTTTCGTACAACTGCAACTCGGCCACGAACACGCCGCGACCACCTCGCTCTACACCCTGGCCGCACCCGACTATCGCGCGCGCGAACTCGACCGAGTCCTGACCGCGACCCTGTCACGCAGCAACGCCAGCCTCACCGGATCACCACACCCGAAGGAGCCGCGATGAAACGCGAGATCCACTACCACTGGCGCGTGCGCGAACTCATGGCCCGCGCCGGTATGAAGAACAGCCGCGACCTGGTCGGACCGCTACGCGACCGAGGTATCACCCTGTCCGATTCACAGATCTACCGCATCGTCGGGCAAGAGCCCGATCGGATCGCCTTCAAGGTCCTGGTCGCGCTCTGCGACATCTTCGGCGTCGAAGCCGGCGATCTGATCACCTACACCGCTACCGACGCCCGCCAATCCCGCGACAAGGCCGCCAACTCCCCTGCCGACGTCCCGCTCCTCAACGCCTACCGTCCCGTCCGCGCCCGCATCATCACCGACGATGACTGATCCCCGCCCACGCGGGCGTCCCCGCAGCACCGGCACCCTCGAATGCGTCCGGTGCGGCAATCTTGTCCCCAAGTTGCGGGTGCACTGGCCCGACGGAGCCGTCTGCGGCGCCTGCTTCACCACCGCCGCCCGCACCTACGGCACCTGCGCGTTTTGCGGCGAAGACCGCCTCGTGCCTGGAAGGTCCTCCGCCGGCGCCCACATCTGCCGCGACTGCGCTGGCATCACCACCAAACTCGTCTGCGACCAGTGCGGCCGCGAAGCCGAACGCATCCGCGGCGGGCACTGCGCCCGCTGTGTGCTTACCCACGACCTCGAACGCATCCTCAACCCCAGCTCACCGCCGGATCTGCGGATCAAACGACTCATCACCACCCTCGCCGCCGTTCCCCGCCCGGAAAGCATCCTCACCTGGATGCGCCACCCCACCACCGCCGACCTGCTCGCCCGCATCGGCAGTCGCGAACTTCACTTGTCCCACCCCGCATTCGACGCTCTTCCGCCCTCGCGCAGCGCCGAACACCTACGCGAAATGCTCGTCCACCACCACATGCTCCCCAGCCGCGGCGACCCCCGCCTGGCCCGCTTCGAAAGCTGGCTCGACCAACGACTCATCACGCTGCAGCCGACACCCGAAATCCACACTCCCATAGAGCAATTCGCCCGCTGGCATCACCTACGCCGACTGCGTGTTCCCGATACCGGTCGCAACATGGACAACGCCACCCGCACCGCCAAACAAGAGATCACCGAGGCCACCAAGTTTCTGACCTGGCTGCGCACCGAACACCACACCACCATCGCCCACCTGCGGCAAGCACACCTCGACGCCTACCTCAGTGAAGGCACCACCACCCGCCGCACCATCCGCAACTTCATTCAGTGGCGCCATCGCACGGGCATCGCAGCACGATTCACCATCCGATACCGCGCAGCGCGGACCACCCCGCTGGCTGCCTCCACCACGCGACTCGAACTTATCCGCACCACCATCGAAGCCGACCACATCACCCTGTCCACCCGCATCGCCGCACTCCTGCTGTTGCTCTACGGCATCCCCGTCCGCAGGATCGCCGAACTCACTCTCGACGACATCACCACCACCCCGCCCGGGCCCACCGTCAGGATCGGCACCCTCCCGGCCCCACTGCCCGAACCCCTGCTTCCCCTCCTACAACAACACCTCGACAGCCACGCAAACCAGAAAACGACCAACCACCAATCACGCTGGCTTTTCCCCGGGACCCGCGCCGGACATCACCTCACCGAACAGACCCTGATGCAGCGACTCCGAAAACTCGGCATCGACATCCGAGCCGCCCGCAACGCCGCACTGCACGACCTCAGCAAGGAAATCGACGCCGCATCCCTCGCCGCCCTACTCGGCTACACCCCCAACACCATGAACATCCACGCCGCCCGCGCGGCAATCCCAATGGGAAGCTACCCCGCGATCAAGCGCCCGAAACGATGAGCGAGTCCCCGTTCAGGAGATCTCGACAGAAGTTGATAAGTCCCTTATCCAGTCGTGGACCGCAGGGCCTGCCCCGCGCCACCGGCGACCTCCACGCCCGGACGACGGGTCGGTAGCGTCGGCGCGTCGGCGCGTCGAGCTCCAGGCGACAGCCGCGCACCTTTTCCGCGGACGCACCCGTTCCCGGCCTCGAGACGGAAGTTGTCAACCTGTCTGAGACACGTTGGTGTTGATCCCGGTCGGTCCGGGGAGGGCTGGTGCGGTTGGTTTGCTTCGGAATCGTTCGGGGTGTTTCGACCAGTAGCGGTCGAGGGCCTGCTGGCGGCGTTGCCGGACGAGGGTGGCGGTGCCGGCATGGATGGCCGCTGGTGTGTGGCGGCCGAGTCCGCTGTGGCGGTGCTCGGTGGCGTAACGGTGGAGAAACTGTGCCGTCCAGTCGCGGGCATGGTCGATGCTCTCGAACAGGGTCGGACAACTCAGGTCGTATTTGATGGTCTTGAACAAAGACTCGGAGTTATCTCGAATTCGAGATAATTCGGATTATGCCGGGTCTGT
>NZ_LTCZ01000048.1:39358-46751 GCF_001583455.1 Rhodococcus sp. LB1
GCAAGCAGTGAGTCGGAAGGCCTGTAGCGGTTCGGATTCACTTCTGGAGGTGTGGACCTGTCCAGGGCGCGTTGCTTGACCGCGAGGTCGGCGTGCATATAGATCTGTGTGGAGGCGATGCTTTCGTGCCCCAGCCACAGCGGCGCTGTGGCGAAGGACGTGAGGGGTGATTCGTCTGGTCGCCAACGATGGGCAGTGAGATGCCGCGGCGGTGGCGTGTTTGTTCACCAGCCATTCAACGGCATCGGTGCTCAGCGGTGTGCCATGTCGGCTCGGGAACAGTGGGGAGTCGGGTTGGGCGTCATGTGCTTTCAACCACTCTCGCAGCGTGGTGACGGCGCCGGCGGTCAAAGGTGTGGATCGCTGTTTTCGGCCCTTGCCGCGACAACGAACGTGAGGCCCGGTTGTCAGCACCACGTCGTCGCGGCGCAGACCGGTGAGTTCGGCGACACGTAAACCGGTTTGGACTGCGACGGTGAGTAGCGCGTGGTCGCGTCGACCGATCCAGGTGTCTCGGTCGGGAACGACGAGGATCGCCTCGGCCTCCTCTTTGGTGAGGAACGCAACGATTTCTCGATCAAACCGTTTTTGTGGGATCGCCAGGACACGCGAGATCAGATCGGCATGTTCGGGGTGCTCGAGCGCGGCGAACCTGAACAGCGAATGGATCGCGGCGAGGCGGGCGTTGCGGGTCCGTATGCTGTTGCCTCGCTCGTTTTCCAGATGGGTGAGGAACGCGCCGATCGTCGGGGCATCGAGGTCGGTGAAGTCGAAGCTCGCCGGAGCGAGCTTCTTTCTGTCGGCGATGAATCCGAGGAGCAGCCGGAACGTGTCACGGTAGGCGGCGATGGTTGCCGGGCTGACCTGCCGTTGGGTGAGAAGGCGGTCGGTGAAAAACTTCTGCAGGGTGGGTGCGAGGGGGCTCATGGCAGTTCTCCGAGGAAGTCTTCGAGGCGCCTTCCGACGATGGCGAAGAGTTCGGGTGCGGCTTCGAGATACCAGTACGTGGATGCGGGATCACTGTGCCCGAGAACAGCCGACAGCAGTGGTATTCGGGCATCGACGTCGGCGTGCTGTTGGTGCCAGTCGACCAGTTGGCGAACCGCGAAGGTATGACGGAGGTCGTGAATCCGGGGCCTGGGTCGTTGCCCGCGCCCGGTCAGCCCGGCCCTGTCGATCAGTGCGGGAAACGTCGCGTGTATCGAGTCCTTGTTCATCCGAGTGCCTCGGATCGAAACGAATACCGACGGTGACACGGGTTGCGGGAAGCAACGGTCGACACCCTCGAAATAGTGTTGCAGGGCACGAAAGGTCGTCTCGTGCAAAGGTATATTTCGGCCTCCTCGCTTGGCGTGCCGGACAATGAGCAGTAATCGCTTCTTGTCCAGGTCGTCGCGGTTGAGCGCGAGAGCTTCTCCGAGTCGTAGGCCGGTGACCGAAAGTAACCCGATGAACGTCTCGTAGGTGGCGGCACGCAGCGGCGGGTTCAGGGCCCGGGCGGCCGCCATCAGCGCCGCGATGTCGGCGGCGGAATACAAGTACGGCGCAACCCGCTGCTGGCGTGCCGGTAGCAGGTCCCGTGGCGGCACCTCGGTGTCCGGATCGATGGTGCGCAGGTACTCGGCGAAGCCGCGCACGATCCCCAGCCGTTGACGCCACCAGATCGGCCCGGCGTTCACGGGCTGGATTGCCCATGCGACGGCCAGTTCGGTGCTGACATGCTCAGCGCCGTTGTGGTGCAGGTAGCCGACGAAGTCCGGCAACAACGATCCGGCATCGACGAGCGCGAAGCCCACACCGCGACGCATGGCGAGATAGGAGTCGACCGCGGCGGCAACGTCGGTCATAGCGCACCCGGCCAGGGGCGCGCCAACTCGCTCGTCAGCACAGGGTCGACGGTGGCATAGGACGCAGTGACCGCGACGGTGCGGTGCCGCATGACCTGTGCGATCTCGGGCCAGGACGCGCCGTTGCGCACCAGCTGGGTCGCGGTGCCGTGCCGGAGCCGATGCGCACCCATCGCGGGTAGCCCAACGCGACGGGACACCCGTGCCACCACGTCACCGACACCGTCGGGACTCATCGCGCCCTCTGGTGCTCTCACCTGAACGAACAACGCACGGCAACCCGGCGGGACCCGACGATGACCATCGTGCAGGTACCGCACGATCGCTTCACCGACGTCGATGGGCATCGGGAGAAGCTCGTGGCGGTGGCCCTTTCCTCGGATCGTGATTTCACCACGCCGCCAGTCGATGTCATCGACCCTCAACCCGGCCACCTCACCACGGCGCAGTCCCAGCCGCCATAGAACCGTCAAGATCGCACAGTCGCGTAACCCGACGTCGCGGCTGCAGTCGCAGCCCCCGAGCAGACGTGCGAAATCGTATTCGTCGAGTTCACATGGCACGGTGCGACGATGTCCGGCGAGCTTCGGCAGCGCCGCGGCGAGCGGTTGGGCGGTGACGCCTGTGACGTGGAGGAACCGCAGAAACGATGCCAACGCACTCACCGTCTTCTTCGACCACCCGATACTCGAGCGTGCGGAGAACGCCACAATATATGCGGTGACCTCGGCTGCCGACAGCTCCTCCAACCGGAGAGCTTGCTTTCTGCAGAAGCTCTCGGCGACACGCAGGTTGACCGATATCGAACTCTCTACAAGACCACGCTCGGTGACCAAATAGCTGCGATACCGCCCGAGGATCTGTGAGACTGGATCCAACTGCGATGAGACCTCAGGCGGCACAACGCCGATCTCGCGCAAGTACGAGATCGGAACCGAAAAGTTCGCGACTGCCACCAATGTCGTTCTCCCCTCGGCCCGTCGGGCCGCGACCAACCGATCCACGCACGCGGCATCCAGATCGCCGGCGGCCAGACGATGGTCGCGTAACCAACGATCCAGTGCTGCGAGCTGCCGCAGCCTCCAGCGAACCGAGTCCGGCGCATAGCCCCTACCTTCAAGGTTCTCCCCAAACCCCTCTGCATACAACGAAAGTGGACCAGCATCGCCTACCGACTGTCGCATCTTCATCTCGGCCTCCTCTGAACGGAAAATCTGTACAGAGTAAGCATCAATCGGCCACGTGATTATGCCGAACGGTTCAGCCCGCGGCAGTCTCCGACCAGCACGAACCCGCTCACACGGGTTCATCCTCGGCATAATCACAGACCCGGCATAATCCGAGAACGGGTTGTCGTCACTGACCCGAGGTCGCGTATACGAGGCGAGCACCCCGTTGTCGGCGAGCGCCTCGACAAGGGTGTGGGCGCGCATGATCGCACCGTTGTCGGCGTGCACCACCCCGGGCGCTCCGTGTTCGGCGATGGCGGCGGCGAACATGTCCACGGCCCGTTGAGTGTTCTCGGTGTACTCGATTCTCCAGGCCACCGGATACCGGGAGAACACGTCGATTACCAGATACAGTTTGTAGCGGTCCTGCGTTCTGGGTCCGCGTAGCTCGGTGACATCCCAGGACCACAATTCCCCGACCCGTCCGCAGTGCACGATCGGCTTGTGCCGGGAAGCCGAGCCACCACCGTGCTTTCTGCGTCGGCGATCGCCGACCATGTTCTGTTCGGCGGCGACCCGGTAGAAGGTACGTTCGGAGCAGCAGACCAGTCCCGCGTCGAACGCACGCCAGTACGTCTGCACCACAGAGAGTTCTGCGTATTCGGCGGATTCGAGGGCGCTGACGCCGGCGGCGCGTTCGGCGGCGGTCAGGGTTGCCGGTTGCTGCCGGTTCTTCTGCGGTATCGGGTCGGTGACCGGCCGGTAGTGCCGGTAATGGTGGGTGAGGCGGTAGTACGTCGAGCGGGGCAGCCCGACCAGCCCACACGCCGCGCGGACCCCGATCCCGGTGGCGGTGAGCTCGTCGACGAACCCGATCAGTGCAATTTGTTGCGTTCGAGCCAATTCGCGTACTCGGTGGCGCTCAGCAGTGCCGGCGGGATCTCGGGTTCGTCGTCGGTCGTCGAGCTCGTGGTAATCCCCTCCAAGAGCTCGTAGGCTTTTCCCAGATTTTCCTGCACGGCCTCGCCCTGGGCGACCTTGTGTTTGAGTGCCGCATTCTCCTTGCGTAGGCGTGCCAGTTCGGCGCGGTCGGCGTTCTCCATTCGGCGCAGCGACCTCTCTTCTCGGGTGACCGACGTCAGTCCCGTGAATTCTCCCTCGTCACGACTGTGCAGCCAACGCCTGACGGTGGCGGTTGTGAGATTGTGCTCGCGCAGCAGCCTGGTCTTGGCACCACGGTCGGTGGCGGCATCCCACCGGTGGATGAACTCGAGCCGAAAGGCAATCGGAAAGTGCCTCCCACCGGTCGGGGTGCGCCCGATCTCAATATCGATCATGCCGTCTCGCTTCCCCACGTCCTGGCCCACGATGTGTCTCACGACCATCCTGGCAATGAACGGAGAACGCGTGCGGGAACCGAGAACGAGTGCGTCCGTCCCTGAACGCTGAGGAATCCGGTACGAAGTCATGGATGCGTACTAGCCACGGCGGCCCGGAACGGCACAGCGCCCGACTCGCCGGGACGGACGTTCGGGCCGCGTCCTGACGCTTCTCCTCCGTGCCGATACTCCGGAATCTATCCGATAAGCATTGCGCGACAAGAGTCTCTCGTGTTTTTCGCTGCGTTGACGGCGCCAGTGACGGAGTCTTCCCTACACCGTCACTGGCGCCGGAAGGTCACCATAACAGATAATCGAATGTATGTTCGATGGATTGGCGGGACTCGGCGCCTCCGCGCTGTCAGCGCGCGAACCCGGGCCGGAGAGCATATGCTTCCGGTCCCCCGCCTGCACACCTCACGGAGCGGAGTGCACCATGACCATCACGATCTACAGTAAGCCGGCCTGCGTGCAATGCACCGCCACCTACCGCGCCCTGGACAACGAGGGGCTCGACTACACGATCGTCGACATCACCCGAGACCTCGACGCCCATGACTACGTAAGAGGTCTCGGCTACCTGCAGGCCCCTGTCGTCGTGGCGGGTGACGACCATTGGGCGGGTTTCCGGCCGGACCGCATCAAGGCGCTCACGGCAGCCTGACGGGTACCGGTCTCGGACCCCGGACGACGGCAGCGTCGACGGTGGAGGTCCTCATCGGCCCGACGATTGCTCGGCCCGGGGCGCTCGGTGCCGCGGGCGCACGTGCTCGAAGATCAGGATGGTCTCCGTCGAGGCGACCGCGGGATGTGCGCTGAGGTGGTCGAGGACGAAGCGCCTCAGCTCTTCGCTGCTCGCGGTGGCGACGTGGATGAGGTAGTCGTCGGCGCCGGCAATGAAGTACACGTTCAGCACCTCGTCGAGGGTGGCGAGTTGCTCGGCGAGCTGCCCGAGATGCTGTCTTGCGTTGGCCTGTACTCGCACTGCGATCATTGCCTGCAGGTCCCTGCCGAGGGTGGCGGGATCGATGTCGGCATGGAATCCGCGGATCACTCCGCGATCGATCAGCGAACGCACCCGGCCCAGGCAGGTCGAGGGGGCGATGCCCGCGAGGGCGGCGAGGGCGTTGTTCGGGGTACGCGCGTCGCGCGAGAGTTGATCGAGGAGGATTCGGTCGATCTCATCGATCGGCGCCCCCGTTCGAACATCATTCGATCCCGAGCCTTCGACAAACGGCGCGCCTGAAACATTCTTCTTCATCGGCTCAGTCTAGAGAATTTTGTTCTCTTACCTTGGCTTACCTGCGCCGCTTGTTCACTATTGATGCCTGCCAGTCGAATTGCTGGTCTGAACCCTGACATCCATCTCCCCCGACACCGAGATCGTCGCCCCTGGGCGTGATCGGAAAGGCTCACCATGAGCAACCCCCAGTCCCCGCCCGCGCGCCACCGCGTCGTCGTCATCGGATCTGGCTTCGGTGGGCTGTTCGCGACGAAGGCCCTCCGCCGCGCGGACGTGGACGTCACGGTGATCGACCGCACCACCCACCACCTGTTCCAACCCCTCCTGTACCAGGTGGCCACCGGCATCCTCTCCGAAGGCGAGATCGCCCCCTCGACGCGGTTGATCCTCAAGGACCAAGCCAACGCCGCCGTCCGACTCGGCGACGTCACCACGATCGACCTGACCGAACGTACGGTGACGTCCGAACACCTCGGGCAGATCACCGTCACCGGATACGACAGCCTCATCGTCTCCGCCGGGGCGCAGCAGTCCTATTTCGGCAACGACCACTTCGCCGAACACGCACCCGGCATGAAGACGATCGACGACGCCCTCGAACTCCGCGGCCGGATCCTCGGCGCGTTCGAGCAGGCAGAGGTCATCACCGACCCGCGGGAGCGGGCACGCCTACTCACCTTCGTCGTCGTCGGTGCCGGCCCCACCGGCGTCGAGATGGCCGGCCAGATCGCCGAACTCGCACACCGCACACTCGTCGGGGCGTACTCCAACTTCGATCCCCGGGATGCGCGGATCGTCCTGCTCGACGCCGCCTCGACGGTACTGCCGCCGTTCGGGGACAACCTCGGCTCCGAGGCGGCGGAAACCCTCGAAAAGCTGGGCGTCGAGGTGCGGCTGGGTGCGTCGGTGACCGACGTCGACGCCCACGGACTAACCGTTCGCGACACCGACGGCATCGAGCACCGCATCGAATCCGCCTGCAAGGTCTGGTCCGCGGGGGTGGCCGCGAGTCCCCTCGGTCGCCAGCTCGCCGAACAGTCCGGCGCCGACATCGACCGCGCAGGCCGCGTGGCCGTCGACGAAGACCTCACCCTGCCGGGCAATCCGAATGTGTTCGTTGTCGGCGACATGATGTCGCGCGATCGTCTGCCCGGCGTCGCCCAGGTCGCGATCCAAGGGGGCCGTTACGCCGCGAAACAGATCGCCGCCGAGGTCACCGCCGCAGCCAAGGGACGCCCGGTACCGGAACGGAACCCCTTCCGGTACCGCGACAAGGGCTCGATGGCAACCATTTGCCGATTCAACGCGGTCGCCAAGATCGGCGGCCTCGAGCTGACCGGTTTCCTCGCGTGGATCATGTGGCTGGCCGTGCACGTCGTCTATGTCGTCGGCTTCCGCAGCCGCCTCGCGACCCTGCTGTCGTGGGCCTGGACCTTCCTCGGCACCTGGCGCGGTCAACTGACCAACACCCACCAGCAGATCACTGCCCGCAACGCGATCGCGCAACTGCGCTACCTCGAACGCCGCATCGAGGACACGGAAGCCGACGTCGCGCGGGCGAGCTGACACGAAACCGACTTCGGTGTCCGTACGGGGGCCACCGTGTGACTGCCAGCCCATCTTCCCGAAGGCGCTATCGCGATTGCGGCCGGCGGACCTCTTTGGAAACCTCGAAGACATGATGCTGGCGAATGCCTGCGAGCTGTATCGCGACGCAGGTTTCATCGGGCAGCCGGCGTCTCGATACAGCTCGCA
>NZ_LTCZ01000049.1:0-7085 GCF_001583455.1 Rhodococcus sp. LB1
TCGGCGGGATCTCCCGCCGACTACCCCGACGTCAGATTGAAGTCATCAAGGAGCGAGGCGGTCACCGCATCCCGAGCCCACCCGTCAACGTCGAGTGGTGCGGAGCGCACCACCGTCAGAGCCGGTGCTGTTCGTCCGTCGATCAGCATCAGCGCGAGTTCGTTTCGTCCGTGTCGGCACTCGTAGCGAAGCCCGTGCGCCGCAGGGGTGTTGGTCAGAATGTCGGTTGCGGTCCGACGAGTCTGCCCGTAGTCCCGCCAGGTGCACGCCGTCAGGGAGGCATCCTGGCCGAGTCGGATCAGGTTCCGCTGCCCGTCCAGGATTGCGATGTCGATGTCGTCGTCCAGTACGAGTTGCGTCAAGGACTTGTCCGCCAAGAGTCGCTTTCGGATGATCAGGTCCGGTGGGATGTCCTGGCCACGCAGAATGCCTTCGGCGACCACCGCACCCACCGACAATCCGAGATACAGGTAGCCGCCCAGCGCGGCCCCGTCCGGGCACACCGCTGGGTCGTGGACCGGCTCGAACCGTCCCTGCGCCGGAATTGCGGTCGTGCGGGTATCGAGGGTGCGTGCATCGACCCAGGGTGCGATGTTGCTGCGGTTGAACGCATTCGGAGGATATGCCGATGACGTCCAGTGCACCCGCCACACCGGTGTTCCCGCCGCGAGGGTGTCGATGTTCGCCGGATTGCCGTTGTAGGCCCCCACTCTCCTACATTCCCTGCTCGGCGACGCTGATCATGTTGTCGACGGCGATCTCGGTCAGATCGCCGTCCTCGAGGTCCTGCAATGGGGTTCGGCCGTCGAGGATGTCGGAGGGGGTGCGCCACCAGGACGTGACCCCCCACGGATCCTCGGCTGCCCCCAACTTGCTGTTCGCGTACGCCACGATCGGCCACACCCGGTGGTGCACCGTATCGAACTGGAACGCCGGGTAGTGATAGTCGGGGCGGCGCCCCAACGGCAAACCGAGCAACACGCCCTCGTCCCGCAACTTCTTCACCAGGGTCCGCGATTCTCCCGCCCGCGGTGCCAGCACCCGGCCGGCCTCCCCTGCCTTGAGGGTGGCCACCTGCTCGAGCAACGACTGCCGCCGCTCCGCCGCCGCCTCCGCGAGGTCCCCGGCACGAGTTCGCACTGGGTCGGCGAACGCCTCATCGAGAATCAGCTTCGCGATTAGCGCCCACTCGCCTCGCGGCGCGTTCCGGGTCACGTACTCCACGAACTCGCCGGCCACCTCCGCGTCACGGCGCGCACTGGTGCGGTAGGCGGCGGCGCTGAGCCGGTGACCACGCCCGGCAACAACCCGCGGTCCACCCCCGCTTTTCGCGGCTGGCGCCTTGATCACCTTCCGGCGTGTTCGATTCTCCGGCATCCCACACCTCCGATACGTGAAGTACGTACATCTAATCGTACTCCACGTACATCTTGGGCGACAGCCCGCCCTGGGACGGTTCGAGCTCCTTCCCGTCATGCACGCCACAGCTGTCTCGGTGGGGCGACACGGGATCGCGATGCCAGATTGCCCGCCCTCGATCTTTTCGGTGCTGATCGCGGTGTGCGACCCGCAGATGCTCCAGTGGATCGCCGGCCCCGACGCCGCCCCCACAGTCGTGTGACCACGAGCTCCCCCGCCCGGGCGAGACGAGTGACCTGCCGGCCGGTCACGCCCAGCTCGGCGGCCGCCGCCGACACCGATACTTCACTCGTGCATAAAGTAGGTCCCACCTGCGACCATATAACGCAATAAGGTCAGTTCAGATGGCACGCGAAATGGTTGGCGAACTTCGCTGGGGCGTTCTCGCTACGGCGCGCCGACGGCGGTCGCCGATCGTTCGGCTTCTCCGACTCGCTGGGTCCACAGTTTCGGTCGCTCATGGTGACCGGTTGACCCGACAGCGAGAGTTGAAACGAAAAGCCCAGCTCGGGCCGCCGCAGTGCCGCGGCACTGTGACGAGTGCCCGGCGGCTCCGCCCAACCCAGCCCGCACGCCCACTGGCACCGCACGGTCCTGGATTTCGGCGAGGCTGGTGGCACCCCGGTTCGCGTGTTCGGAGCGATATCCTGGGAGGACGTTTTCGCGAGGTGAGCGCCGTGTTGCATTGTCAGAGGTGTCGCGGATCGGGTGAATCGGCGTAACCGATGGACGATGCCGATCCGTACGAGACGCAACGCGAAGTGGACGCTTCAGTCACAGCTGAGCTAGAAGCCGCCGGGCTCGAAGACGCCCAGGAAATCGGCCGCGGAGGCTTCGGTGTCGTCTACCGGTGTATCCAGACTGAGCTGGACCGAACGGTGGCCGTGAAGGTCCTCACCGCCGACCTGGAAGCGGAGAACCGGGCACGGTTCTTCCGGGAACAGCAGGCGATGGGCCGGTTGACCGGTCACCCGAACATCGTCCCAGTCCTGCAGGTCGGTGCCACTGGCACCTGGCGCCCATACATCGTGATGCCCTATCACCCGCAGGACTCCTTGCAGATGCGGATCCGAGACCACGGTCCCCTGCCGTTGGGCGAAGTGCTGCGGCTCGGAGTGAAGCTGGCCGGTGCGGTGGAGACCGCGCACAGGCTCGGGATTCTGCATCGCGACGTCAAGCCGGCGAACATCCTGCTCACCGACTATGGCGAACCCACTTTGACCGACTTCGGTATCGCGCACGTCTCGGGAGGATTCGAGACTGCCACCGGCGCCGTGACCGGCTCACCGGCTTTTACCGCACCCGAGGTGATAGCCGGCGATCCGCCGACCTCCAGTTCGGATATCTACGGGCTCGGGGCAACGTTGTTCTGCGCGCTCACCGGCCATGCCGCGTTCGAACGGCGCAGCGGTGAGCAGTTGGTGGCCCAGTTCGTGAGGATCACATCACAGCCGGTGCCGAATCTGCGGGAGCAGGGGGTTCCCGACGATGTGTCCGCGGTGCTCGCACGGGCGATGTCCCGTACACCCGGTCAGCGTCCGGCTACCGCTGCCGACTTCGGGGAGGAATTGCGACGGCTTCAATATCACCACGGCTTTCCGGTCGACGAGATGGCCATCCGCGCGGATCCCGATGCAGAGGTGGATACGAAGGTCCGTGACCCGAGACCGGTGTCGCGCGGCCGACGGCGGTCAGGGGCGCCCCCCACGCTGGGTGGGACAGGAAGTCTGCCCCTGGAACTGACCAGTTTCATCGGCCGCCGACACGAACTCACCGAAACCAAGAATCTGCTGACTGGCTCCCGGCTCGTGACACTGACGGGGATCGGTGGGGTGGGGAAGACGCGCCTGGCACTGCAGGTGGCGGCAAATGTACAACGCAACTACGCCGACGGTGCGTGGCTGGTCGAGTTGGGCGAGCTCCGTGACGAGTCGTTGCTGGTCGATGCGGTGGCCGGCGCGTTGAGGGTGCAGGACCACTCCGCGAGGCCGTTGCGTGAAGTCCTGGTGCAGTTCCTGGCGACGCGGCAGCTACTTCTGCTGTTCGACAACTGCGAACATGTCGTGGACGCGGCGGCGGAACTGTCCGAGATCCTCCTGCGGGTGTGTCCTCGGCTGCGGATCCTCGCCACCAGTCGTGAACCGCTCGACATCCGAGGGGAAGTGGTGCTCCGGGTCCCGCCGCTGGGCGTCCCCGATCCCGAGCGGAAGCCGACGTTGCGGGGGTTGCCCAAATACGATGCGGTGACGTTATTCGCCGACCGCGCCGCTGCCGCGGTTCCCGGATTCGAGCTCACCGACGAGAACGCGGTGACGGTGGCGGAGATCTGCCATCGCCTCGACGGGTTGCCGTTGCCGATCGAGTTGGCCGCGGCCCGGTTGCGGGCGATGTCGCCGGAGCAGATCCTCGAGCGGCTGACCGACCGATTCACTCTGTTGACTCGCGGCAGTCGGGGTACGCCGACGCGGCAACAGACTCTGCGGTTAAGTATCGACTGGAGCTTCGAGTTGTGTACCGCCCGAGAACAACTGGTGTGGGGACAGGTGGCGGTGTTCGCGGGAAGCTTCGAACTCGATGCGGCAGAGCAGGTGTGTGGCGCCGACCTTGACCCGGATGAACTGTTGGACACGTTGACGTCGCTGGTGGAGAAGTCGATTCTGATCCGGGAGGAACGCGGGTCGGTGGTGCGTTTCCGGATGCTCGAAACCATCCGGGCATACGGTCGGGAGAAACTCGAGTACACCGGCGACTACCTGTCCCTTCGGCGCAGGCACCGGGAATGGTGCGAGGGACTGGCACTCGACGCGGAAGCCGATTGGATCAGCGCACGACAACTCGACTGGATCGAGAGGCTCAAACGCGAGCAACCGAACATCCGGGAAGCGCTCGAGTTCAGTGTCTCCGACAACCCGACCGTCGGGCTGCGCGTGGTGGCCGCACTGTTCTTGTTCTGGAGCTCACAAGGTCTCTACAGTGAGGGGCGACTCTGGCTCGACCGCCTGCTGCCCCATCAGGCCGGCCCACCCACCCTTGCGTGGATCAAGGCGTTGTACTGCGCGAACATGCTCGCCGACGTTCAGGGGGATCTCCAAGCAGGGTCGGCACTGGTGGCGCAAGGGCGCACGCTCACCGCGCAGACCAGCGACCCCGGGATGCATGCACTCATGGCGCACGCCGAGGGCATCTTGGCTCTCTACAGCGGTGATCCCGCTAGTGCGTGCGCCCACCTCAGAAGCCCCCTCCCCGTGCTCGACAGCCGAGAGGACCGGGCCCCGCGCACGGATGCTCTGTACTTGCTGGGGGTGTACCTGTTGGGGGTGGCATACGGACTGCGAGGCGAGACCGAGCACGCGGTCGAGTGTCACGAGCGCGTGCTTACGATCACGGAAGCGTGTGGCGAACTCATGTATCGGTCGTACTCCCTGTGGAGCATGGCCATTGTCGTCTGGCAGCAGGGCGATTCCGGTCGTGCATCAAGACTTCTCGAACAGGCGTTGCCGCTGACCCGGAAGGTACACAACCCCCGCATCACCTCCTTGTGTCTCGAGGCACTGGCCTGGATCGCGTCACAGACACATAAGACACGCCGTGCAGCGATCTTGCTGGGGTCCGCTGAGGAGTTGGGCGCGTCGGTGGGCAGCGGCGCCGCCGCATTCCCCGGCATGCTCGCCTACCACGAGGAATGCCAGCAGAATACTCGTCGATCGCTCGGCGACAAGGAATTCGAGGCGAGACGTCGCGACGGACAACGCCTGGGTTTCGACGCGGCCATCGCCTATGCCCTCGACGAGATACCCTTCACCACCTCCACACCCGTCGCTCACGCCTCGGTGCGACTGACCAAACGGGAACGCCAAGTCGCCGACTTGGTCGCCGCGGGCATGACCAACAAGGCCATCGCCGGAAAGCTCGTGATCGCAGAACGCACCGCTCAAGGCCACGTGGAGCACATCCTGACAAAACTCGGATTCACCTCTCGGGCCCAGATTGCCGTCTGGGTCGTGGAGGGGACACACGAATGAGCGCAACCGGCATATCCGCTCACAGTGACACATTCACTTCGACCATGCTGCGCACCGGGGCTGATCACCGCACATCCCGCGACCTGTGATCAGTTGGGAGTCTGTATCGCCCTTACCGGTGCCGATGGTGCGGATTACTGTTGCGCCGGTGAGAAAAGCGTCTCGACTTCGAGATCCCTCCTACGAAGGCGGTCGCGGACAGCGGACCGCCGCAGGCGAGCCGCGATAGGTGCCGTCGTAATCCTGGATCATTGAACAGCTGTGTCCGAGGTGCTGGAGCAGGTGGGCGTTGACCTGCTCCCACTCCTCCATGTTGACCATGTGTCCGCTCCGGGGCAGGACGACGCGGCGCGCAGCTGCGATGCGGTCGGCGAGCAACAGACCGATGTCCTTGTAACCATCGACGTCGCGGTCTCCGTTGATGATCAGGGTCGGAGTGTCGATCAGCGGTAGTTTCTCGGTGACATCCGGGAGCGGCTGCGGAATGGACAACCCGCGCCAGTGCAGACCTTCGTAGTCCACGATCATGCGGCGGACCGCGTCGGCTGCCTCCGGAAAGGATTGTAGGGACGCGAACAACGGATGGGCGAGCCAGAAGTTCTTCGCGGACTGCACGCCGTGACTGCGGGCGTGGGCCTCCGCCTCGTCCGGCGGGCGGGGTGCATTCCATTCGAAGCTCGCCAACCCTGCCGACATGAGCACGAGGCGATCGACTCGGTGGGGATGATGTGCGGCGGCCGCGAGGGCGATGTTTGCGCCGAGGGACAGGCCGATCACGTGTGCCTTGCCGATGCCCTTGGCATCGAGTACGGCGATCAGGTCGTCGAGGTGCGACACGGTGGGACACGCGCTCGATGACTGACCGAATCCGCGCAAGTCGTATGCGATCACACGATGGCGTGCGGACAGAGCGTCCACCTGCCGGCCCCACATCCTGCGATCGAGCGAGAATCCGTGCAGGAGCACAACAGCGGTACCGTCGCCCACTTCTTCGCCGCGGATTGTTCCGTGATCGACTGGGATGGTGAAGGCCGTCATCGGCGGTCCTCGGCACCCAAGGGCGGCCTGAAGGTCGCCAGCGCGGTCGCGAGCATCTCGTAGTAGCCGACCAGCCACACCAGGGCGGCAAGGCGATCGTGGCCGAGCAGGTTCGTCGCATTGGTGTAGAGGTTGTCGTCGAGTCCGCGGTCGAGCACCAGCCGCCGAACAGTGACGACGATGGCTTCCTCGGGTGGAGTGAGGCCGAGCGGCACCTCGCCGTCGAGCAACTGTTGAAGTTGACGGCTCGTCAACCCGGCGGCACGGGCTGCGTTTTCGTGGGCGAGCCATTCGAATTCCGACGCGCGACATGCAGCGACCGTGAGGATGGCCAGCTCACGATCACGGCTGGTGAAGGTGTCGTCGAAGCGCAAGGCCGCACCGAGTGCTTGAACTACGGATCCGAGGCGTGTGTGCAGCAACATCAACCCGAAGGGGCCCAGCAGCCGGCCCTCGGGATCGGTCAACGGAACCTGGGAGGTCTGCGTCCGCCGGGGCCCCCCGGTGATCGTGGTGTACAGCAGCTTCTGGTCTGCGGTCAGCTCGTCGGGTGCGAGCAGGGCGACTCGTGGGGTACCGGCCGGGCCGGGGCGGCCCCGTAGCTCG
>NZ_LTCZ01000050.1:0-9869 GCF_001583455.1 Rhodococcus sp. LB1
TGCGAGCTGTATCGAGACGCAGGCTTCATCGGTCAGCCGGCGGCCGCTGTCACCAGCCTGGCCTTCGTGATTGCCGGCCTCGCGGTCGTCGCGCGTCGTCCGCACGGAGCGCCGACCGTGACCTACGGCCTGCTTGTCGTCGCGGTCGGCGCCGGGTCGCTCGTTGCGCACGGACCCAACCCGCCGTGGCAGGCCTACGCACACGACATCCCGATCGCGACACTGCTGGCCTTCATCGCCGTCGACGCCGCCTCCGACCGGTTCGGCCGGCGGCTGTCGCCGGTGTGGTGGCTTGCCGTCCCGGTCGTGGTGATCCCCGCGGTGGCGGCCGGCCCGACGGCCTCCACGATCGTGCAGGCAATACTCGCCGCGGTCGCCGTGGGCCTCGGTCTGGAACGCGCCCGCGTCCGTCCGCAGCTGCGGCGCACGACCGTCGTCGCGGCACTGCTTCTCGTGTCCGGCGCGCTGCTCGGCACCATCGGCGACCGGACGTCGATCTGCCGGCCGGGCAGTGTCCTGCAGGGCCACGCGCTGTGGCACATTCTCGCCGCCGCTGGATTGTGGCGGCTCGCGCCCACGATCGGGTCCACCGCCGACACGGTCGCGGCACGGCGGTCCCAGGCGGGCTCCAACGGCGACTTCCGTCGACCGACAACGTGACTGCGGGTGCCGCCCCCTTGTGGTTTCGGTGAGCCGAACATTATGATTCGACCGTGAAAACAACGGGCTTCAAGGTGGGTGCGCGACGACGGCCAGTAGCCGGTGCCGCGGCGCTGACAGCGCTGGCCGCGGCATTGATGCTGTCGGGGTGCGGCACGGGCGACGGACCGGAAAGCGACAAACCGGTGGTGTTGACGACGTTCACCGTTCTCGCCGATATCGCCGCGAATGTCGGAGGTGAGCACGTGACGGTCGAGTCGATCACCAAGGCGGGCGCGGAAATCCATGGATACGAGCCCACCCCGGGCGATATCAAGAAGGCAGCCGAGGCCGACCTGATCCTCGACAACGGGATGAACCTGGAGGCGTGGTTCGCCCAGTTCGTCGACGGTGTGGACGTCGGGCACGTGGTCGTCAGCGACGGCGTCGAGCCGATTGCCATCGGCGAGGACGCCTACGCGGGCAAACCGAATCCGCACGCCTGGATGTCACCACTGAACGTGCAGATCTACGTCGACAACATGGTCGCCGCGTTCAGCGAGCTCGATTCCGCGCATGCGGCCGACTATCGCATCAACGGCGACGCGTACAAGGCGCAGTTGCAGAAGGTGCAGGACGAGTTGGTCGCCGAGCTGGGAGCATTGCCGGTTAACGAACGGGCGCTGGTCACGTGCGAGGGAGCGTTCTCGTATCTGGCCCGGGACGCGGGGCTGACCGAGAAGTACATCTGGCCGGTCAATGCCGAACAGCAGGCCACGCCCCAGCAGATCGCTTCGACGATCGAGTTCGTCAAGGACAATCGGGTTCCGGCGGTGTTCTGCGAATCCACGGTGTCGGATGCGCCGATGCAACGCGTCGTCGAAGCCACGGGCGCCGCGTTCGGTGGCACCCTCTACGTCGACTCGCTGTCCGAGGCGGACGGGCCGGTGCCGACGTACCTGGATCTGATCCGGCACGACGCCGACACCCTCACCTCCGCACTGAACGGGCAGCAATCATGACCACCCGGCCGGCCGTCGAGGTGCAGGACGTCACCGTCCACTACGGCGATGTCCTTGCGCTCGACCAGGTCTCACTTGCCCTGCAGCCAGGACGCGTCTGCGGTCTCGTCGGCATGAACGGTTCCGGAAAGTCCACCCTGTTCAAGACGATCATGGGCACCGTCAAACCCGACTCCGGCACGGTCCGCATCAACGGCACGGCGCCGGCCGCGGCACGCAAGACCGGTGTGCTGGGTTACGTTCCGCAGAGCGAGGACGTGGACTGGACGTTCCCCCTCTCGGTGCGTGACGTGGTGATGACCGGCCGCTACGGGCACATGGGGCTGACCCGGCGGCCCGGCAGAGCTGACCGCGAGGCCGTCGACCACGCCCTCGAACGCGTCGAACTGACCGAACTGGCGGACCGGCAGATCGGGCAACTGTCCGGCGGCCAGAAGAAGCGCACCTTCGTCGCCCGCGGAATCGCGCAGGGCGCCACCATCCTTCTCCTCGACGAACCGTTCGCCGGGGTCGACAAACGCTCCGAAGCCACCATCACCGCACTGCTGCGTGAACTCGCCGCCGCGGGTGCGGCGATCCTGGTCTCCACCCACGACCTGCACGCACTGCCCACCCTGGCCGACGAGGCGATCCTGCTGATGCGCACCGTCCTCATGCACGGCGACCCGACGGTCGTGCTGCAGCCGGAGAACCTGGCGGCCGCCTTCGGCCTCGACGTCATGACAAGGACCTGAGAATCAATGGATGTCATCGACTTCTTCGTCGACCCGCTGCGCTACGACTTCATGGTCCGCGCGCTGATCACCACCCTGATCGCCGCCGTGGTGTGCGCGGTGCTGTCGTGCTGGCTGGTTCTGATCGGCTGGTCACTGATGGGTGACGCGGTCTCGCACGCCGTCCTGCCCGGCGTCGTCCTGGCCTACATCGTCGGCGCCCCGTTCGCGATCGGCGCGGTGATCTTCGGGTTCCTTGCCGTGGCACTGATCGGGGTGGTCCGCGACACCAGCCGCGTCAAGGAGGACGCCGCGATCGGCATCGTGTTCTCCACCCTGTTCGCGCTCGGGCTGGTGCTGGTCTCGGTCACCCCGAGCCAAACCGACCTCAACCACATCATCTTCGGCAACCTGCTGGGTGTGAGCCGGTCCGACCTCGTCCAGATCGCCCTACTCGGGGCCTTCGTCTTCATCGCACTGATCGTCAAGCGCCGCGACTTCACGCTGTACGCCTTCGACCCCACCCACGCCCACGCGATCGGCCTGAACCCGCGCCTGCTCGGGGCCGCGCTCCTGGGGCTGCTGGCCCTGACGGCGGTGGTGGCCCTGCAGGCCGTCGGCGTCATCCTGGTCGTCGCGATGCTGATCATTCCCGGGGCCACCGCGTACCTGCTGACCGACAGCTTCCACCGGATGCTGGTCATCGCCCCGGCGATCTCGGCGGCCTGCGCCGTCATCGGCCTGTACCTGAGCTATCACCTCGACACGGCCAGCGGCGGCATGGTGGTGCTGTCCCAGGGTGCGGCATTCGCGCTGGTCTACCTGTTCGCACCTCAGCACGGAATCATCGGTCGCCGAATCACCGCGTCCAGGCGACGCCGGTCACCGCGTCATGAACACGGGAACACCGAGAATCACGCGGAACGCGATTGGGCGCCGGAACCGAAGTCGTAGAACTGGCGCTCGATCGCGTTGCACACCGTCACTACCCAGGGTCCATATCATTGGATAACTTATTAACCAATGGTATGTTCGCTGGGTGGCATCGGTTAACGGCGGACTGTTGTGGCCTCCTGTCGCCTACGAGCAGCATCCGTGGGTCAGCACCGCCGGCGACTACGGCACTCGGCGCGAGCGGCGCCTCACTGCCGGCCCCTACCGTGCGGCAGTACCGGCGTTCATCGCGGACCGATCCATCTCACTGAGCGGCGAGCTGCAATCGCTGACGGAGGAAGCGGCGACCGAGCTCACCCGTTTCGACGTCGAGGTCGGCCACATCACCGCCCCGTTCGCCTCCATTCTGCTCCGCGCCGAGAGTGCGTCGAGCTCGGAGATCGAGAACCTCAGCAGCGGGGCGCGGCAGATCGCGTTGGCCGAACTCGGCGAGCACGCCTCCCGCAACGCCCGCCTGATCGTCGGAAACGTCCGGGCCATGCACGCCGCGTTGGAGTTGTCCGACTCCATCGACGCCGAGGCGATCCTGCAGATGCATCGCGCGCTGCTCGAACACGGCGATCCGAACATCGCCGGTCGATGGCGGCAGCAGCAGGTCTGGATCGGCGGCGGAAGCCTCGGACCCCACACCGCGCAGTTCGTCCCCCCGCACCATGACCGGGTTCCCGCACTGATCGACGACTTGATCGTCTTCGCCAACCGCGTCGATGTGCCCGTGATCGCGCAGATAGCGGTCGCGCACGCGCAGTTCGAAACCATCCACCCGTTCCCGGACGGCAACGGGCGTGTCGGACGCGCCCTGATCCAGGCGATGCTGCGCGGCGGACAGCTCACCCGCAGTGTTGCCGTTCCGGTGTCCGCGGGCCTACTACACGACACCGCAGAGTATTTCGACGCACTCGGCGAGTACCGGTCCGGGAACGTCGAGCCGATCGTCCGGTCGATCGCGGAGGCATCGTTCGGTGCGGTCGCCAACGGTCGCACCCTCGTTCAGGACCTGGAAGCGGTTCGAGCCGACTGGCGCACCCGTGTGACGGCGCGGCGCGGCGCGGCGGTACACCGGCTGGTGGACTTGCTCCTTCGTCAACCGGTCGTCGACAACAAGCTCGTCACATCCACGCTCGGGGTGACCGGCGCCAACGCGCAGATCGCCATCGACCGCCTGGTCGACGCCGGGATCCTCACCCAGATCACCGACGGGCGACGGAACCGGATCTGGCAGGCCAAGGACGTGGTCCGGGTGCTGGACGAGTTCGCCGCCCGCGCCAAACGCCGCCGACACTGAATGCTCCGATCCTGCGGGTGCCGTCGAATGATCCACCGGGGGAACATGACGTGTCGCCCGCCGCCGTTTATCCGCCCGCACCGCGGGTATCAATACCGTGACGTCCGGAGTGAGACCGCCGAGAACGAAGGTTCCGCTGATGACACTCGTGCCCCGGGCCGCGGTCACGCTGATCGCCGCAGGCCCCCTCGCCCTGTTCCTGGCCGCTCCCGTCGCCGCGGACCCACCCGACGTGACCCTGGCCGCCGCCGTGGCCGGGAGCACCGTCACGACGACGATCGCGAACGACACCGGTGCGGACATCGTGTGCGGACTCGGCGGGCTGCATGCGGCGGATGACATCGTGAACCCCGAGTCCGTGGCGGTGTTCCACGCATCGAATGTGGTGATCGGGCCGGGACCGCGGGACTTCGTGTTCGACGCGGTGCCCGACGGGGACTACCTGGTCCACTGGATCTGCAGTGAGAACGCGGGCCCCGGTGACGAGGTGTGGGGTTCGGCGCCGCTCCCGGAGACCGCATACGCGAAGCCGGCGACGGCGGAGCCTCTCCCCGTCACCGTGAGCACGGAAACGTGTTTCGGGTCGGTGTGCCTGCCGCCGGGCCTGGGTCTCTGACCGGCAGTCCGGGTCATCGGAGCGAATCGCGCTGTTCCCGAAGGAATTCCCGCTCGGCAGCGTTCTCGGTGCGGTCGCGCGCCGTCTCGTACGCGCGTGCCGCCTCGTCGGGACGTCCGAGTCTGCGGAGCAGATCGGCCCGCACCGCGTGGTACAGGTGGTATTTGCCGACGTCGAGCTGGTCGACGAGGGCCAACCCCTGCTCCGGTCCCCTGACCTCGGCGACGGCGACCGCCCGGTTCAGGGCCACCACCGGACTCGGCGCCACCGACATCAACTGGTCGTACAACTGCAGGATCTGCCACCAGTCGGTGTCGGCGGCCGTCTCCGCATCGCTGTGGACGGCGTTGATCGCGGCCTGAATCTGATACTGCCCGGGGGTGTTCCGTCGCAGGCACTCCCGCACCAGCGACTGCCCCTCGGCGACGAGGTCACGATCCCACCGACTGCGGTCCTGATCGGGCAGGAGCACGAGCCGGCCGTCGCCGTCGGTGCGGGCGTCTCGCCGCGACTCGATCAGCACCATCAACGCGAGCAGCCCGGTGACCTCCGGTTCGTCGGGCATCAGCGCGGCCAGGACCCGGCCGAGGCGGATGGCCTCGGCGCACAGGTCCGCCCGCGTCAGCCGGTCCCCGGAACTGGCCGTGTAGCCCTCGTTGAAGATCAGATAGACGACGGCCAGGACGGCGCGGAGGCGGTCCGGCAGATCGGTCTCGCTCGGCACCCGGTACGGGATCCGGGCGTCCCGGATCTTCCCCTTGGCCCGGACGAGGCGCTGCGCCATGGTCGGCTCGGGGACCAGGAATGCGCGCGCGATCTCCGCGGTGCCGAGCCCGCCCAGGAGGCGGAGGGTCATCTTGACCTGGGCGGCGGGGGCGAGCGCCGGGTGGCAGCACGTGAAGATCAGGCGTAGCCGGTCATCGGGCACGACGCCCTCCTCCACCGGTTCGTCGCGGGCGAGCAACAGGGCGGCCTGCGCGTGGCGGTCGTGCCGGGTGGCCTCGCGCCGGAGCCGATCGATCGTGCGGGTGAACGCGTCCTGGACGGCGTCCTCGGCGATGTCGAGGTCGCCGAACACCCCGACCAGGGCGGACACCGCGCGGCCGTGTTCCTCACGGAACACCCGTTCGATGTCGGTGGACCCGACCACGTCAGTCGCCGGCTCCACGGTGGTGTACGAACGGCCGGACCTCGATCGGGAGGGTCGTCGCCCGGGTGAGTTTGCGACCCCATTCGAGGGCGGCGTCCAGGTCGGGCGCCTCGACGATGGTGAATCCGCCGAGATGTTCCTTGCCTTCGGTGTAGGGGCCGTCGGTGAGGAGCACGTCCCCGCCCTGGGCCCGCAGCACGGTCGCCGTGGCGGGGGCGCACAGTCCCCCGCTGAACACCCACGCGCCCGCGGACACCATCTCCTGGTTGAGGGCGTCGAGGTCGTCGCCGATCTTCGCGAGGACGTCGGGGTCGGGAGCGGGTCCGTCGGGCTGGTACACGCTCAACAGGTACTGGGTCATCTCGGGTTCCTCCTCGGATCGGACAGCCGGCGACTGCGGATGTGGCCGGCTCTCACCTCCTATACGAACGTCACCCTTCCGAATCGACACCCTGGGCGGAGAAATTTCGCCGAATGTCCTCAGTTGTGTTCGGACACCAGGACGGCGCGGGTGCCCGGCTCCAGCGCTTCGAACACATGTGCGACATCGCCGGGGTAGGCGATGTAGTCGCCGGGTCCGAGTTCGACCGGATCGCCCGCGACGCCGACGAGGGCGCGCCCGGCACTGAGGATGACGTGTTCGACCACCCCGGGCATGTGCGGTTCGGACTCCCGGGCGGGGCCGGGTTCGACGGCGAGGCGGTATAGATCCCGGCGCGCGGACGGCGGGCAGGACGCGACGAGGGTGGCGCGGTAGTCGGACCGGTCGGATGTCAGTTCCGGTCCTTCGTCGGCCCGGATGACCTGCACGCGCGGCCGCGGCGGGTCCAATAGTTGCGACATCTGCACGTCGAGTGCGACGCAGAGGGCCCACAGGGTTTCGACGCTCGGGTTGCCGCCCCCCGATTCCAGTTGGGACAGTGTGGATTTCGCAACCCCGGCGCGGCGGGCGACCTCGGTCAGGGACATACCCGAGCGTTC
This sequence comes from Rhodococcus sp. LB1, assembly GCF_001583455.1. NCBI lineage: Bacteria > Bacillati > Actinomycetota > Actinomycetes > Mycobacteriales > Nocardiaceae > Rhodococcus > Rhodococcus sp. LB1. The sequence goes on from NZ_LTCZ01000050.1 coordinate 7,361, forward strand.
GCGTTCGCGACGCAGCGAGGGTCCGATGTAGCCCAGTGGGGATTGCCCTGCCATGGTTTCCCTTCCCGACAACCCGTTCATTATTTTGGTCGCGATGTTCGTCTTGACGAACGATGCACCATGTGTTCAGTATAGAAGTCATGCGTTCGATGAAGCGAACACTCGATTCGCGGGTCCTCCGAAACATCGCGCTGGTGTGCCTCGCCGACGGACTGGTCGGCATGTCGTACGGCGCCATCGCGGTGGGTTCGGGCCTGGACGCCTGGTTGCCCGTCGCACTGTCGGTCCTGGTCCTCGCCGGATCTGCGGAGTTCTTGTTCGTCGGCATCGTCGCGGCAGGCGGCAGCCCGGTCGCGGCGACGATCGCCGGGCTGCTGGTGAACGCGCGGCACCTGCCGTTCGGTCTGGCGGTCGGTGACGTGCTGGGGCGCGGGCTGCGCCGCGTCGTCGGCAGTCACCTGATGAACGACGAGTCGGTGGTGTTCGCCCTCGGTGAGACGGACGCCGACCGCAGGCGCGCCGCGTACTGGGCGTGCGGTGTAGGGATCGCGGTGTGCTGGCCGCTCGGGGCCGTGCTCGGCGCGGTGGCGGGCTCGGCGATCGGCGACCCCGCGGTGCTGGGACTGGACGCCATGTTCCCGGCGGTGCTGCTGGCGCTGGTGCTGCCGGCGTTGCGCGATCGGGACGTGCGGGTGCCGGCACTGGCCGGCGGCGTGATCGCCCTGGCCACCACGCCCTTCCTGCCCGCCGGGCTTCCGGTGCTGGCGGCGCTGGTGGGGCTGCTTGCCGGTGTGCGGCGGAAGGTGCTGCCGTGACCGGGAACCTCGTGCTGATTGGGTCGGTCGGGGTCCTTGCGGCGGGCACGTTCGCCTTCCGGTTCGCGGGACCGGTGCTGCGGCCACGGATCGCCACCCGGCCGTGGGTGGAGCGGACCATGGCGACGGCCGCCGTGGTTCTGCTCACCGCACTGGTGGGCACGACCGCGCTCACCGAAGGCCACGGCCTCGCCGGAGTGGCGCGTCCCACCGGCGTCGTCGTCGCGGGCATACTCGCCTGGCGGAAGGCACCTTTCGTCGTGATCGTCCTGTCCGCGGCCGCAGCGACTGCCGGATTGCGGCTCCTCGGGGTGCCGTGAGGATGCATGATCGAGGGGTGTTATTTCATCTCTGCGCCACGTGCGGCGTCGAACAGGACCCGAACACCCCGCTCCCCGACGAGTGCGCGATCTGCGCGGACGAACGCCAGTACATTCCGCTGGGCGGTCAGGAGTGGACCACCGTGGAGAAGCTGGCCGGTGCGGGGTACCGCGCGGTCGAGCACGAGGTCGAGCCGGGGCTGCACGGCCTGTACGTGGACCCGAAGACCGCGATCGGCCAGCAGTCCCTCGTGATCCGCACCCCCGCCGGGTCGCTGCTGTGGGATCCGATCGGGTTCGTCGACGACGCCGCCGTCGCCGCCGTCGCCGCGCACGGCCCGGTCCTCGCCGTCGCGGGCAGCCACCCGCACATGTTCGGCGTCCAGACGCAGTGGTCCAAGGCGCTCGGCGACGTGCCCATCCTGGTGGCCGACGCGGACCGCGGATGGCTGGCACGGTCCGACGGCCCGATCGTGTTCTGGTCCGGCACCCACGAAGTGACGCCGGGTCTGACCCTGCACCAGATCGGTGGGCACTTCCCGGGCAGCGCCGTCGCGCACTGGCGGGACGGCGCCGACGGCCGCGGGGTCCTCCTCACCGGGGACGGCGTGTTCCCCAACCCGGACCGCCGCACGGTGTCGTTCCTCCGGTCGTACCCCAACCGGCTGCCGCTGTCCGCGGCGGTGGTGCGGCGCATCGCGGACCAGTTGTCGCACCTCGAATTCGACCGCATCATCGGCAACTTCGACAACGTGATCGACAACGCCGGCCGGGAGGCGCTCGAATACTCGGCCACCCGTCACTGCGCGTGGGTGACCGGGGAGTTCGATCACCTCACCTGACCGCTGACCATGACGTCCGAGGTAATGATCACGACGATCCGGCCGCCCTAGACTGGCCGCATGACCACCCTCGACGATCGGCGAACGTCGCATGTCGGCACCCATCTGCGGACGCGGCGGGAACGCCGCCGGCTCAGTCAGCTGGAACTGGCGAACCGGGCGGACATCTCGGCCGCCACGTCAGCTTCCTGGAGACCGGGCGGTCGAATCCCACCCGGGCGATGCTGCTGCGGCTCATCGACATTCCCCTGCATCAACTACCCGGTCCTGAAGGACGCGGGTTTGCTGCTCACGTTCTAACTGGCTGTTAGAGGGGTGGCTGCTTTAGGCACGGTTGATTGGGCGGCCCGGTAGTTGGTGTGTCCGAGTGCGGCAATGTTGGCGGCGGCGTTATGGTCGGCGTGGCCGGTCCATCCGCAGCCGCGGCACCGGAATAGTGCTTGACTGTGCCTGTTCGCGGTGTCGCAGTGCCCGCACTGGTGGCATGTTTTACTGGTGTTGCGCGGGTTGACCACCTGTACCGGCAGTCCTG
>NZ_LTCZ01000051.1:0-4863 GCF_001583455.1 Rhodococcus sp. LB1
CGCACCTCGATGGAACTCGGCGGCAACGCCCCGTTCGTGGTGTTCGACGACGCAGACATCGACGCCGCGGTCGAGGGCGCGATGGCCGCGAAGATGCGCAACGGCGGCGAGGCCTGCACCGCCGCCAACCGCCTGATCGTCGCGAACTCGGTGCGCGAGGAATTCACCACCAAGCTCACCGCCCGGATCGCCGCACTCACCGTCGGACCGGGCAGCGACGACGGCACCAACGTCGGCCCCCTCGTCAACGAGAAGCAGCGCCGCAACGTGGCGTCCCTCGTCGACGACGCCGTCGCCGCGGGCGCCCGGGTCCGCACCGGCGGCAAGTCCGTCGACGGTCCCGGCTACTTCTTCCAGCCCACCGTCCTCGACGAGGTGCCCGCAAATGCGCGCATCGTCCGCGAGGAGATCTTCGGACCCGTCGCCGCGATCACCGGCTTCGACACCGAGGCCGAGGGCGTCGCCGCCGCCAACGACACCGAATACGGTCTCGCCGCATACATCTACACGCAGAACGTCGACCGCGCGTTCCGCGTCGCCGACAAGCTCGAGAGCGGCATGGTCGGCGTCAACCGCGGAGTCATCTCCGACGTCGCCGCACCGTTCGGTGGAGTCAAGCAGTCCGGACTCGGCAGCGAAGGCGGCACCGAAGGCATCGAGGAGTACCTCGAGACCAAGTACGTCGGCTTCGCGTCTGGCCAATAGTCGCCCGACCAAGGATCGTCGACCGGTCATCCAGGCCTGGCCATAGTCGAGCGCGGAGATCTATAGAGCGGAGAGCAATTTCACTGACCCGACTTCATACGTGAGATGCGAGGCCGCTCGGGCGAGACAGTCAACGTCCTGTTCGTAATCCCATGCCGCGCTGTCGCTGTGACATGCTGGCTCGGTCCACTCAATCGGCTGCGGAGTTCGACGGGGGGACGTGCGTTGGTAGTGGAACTTCATCCATGACTTGTCGGGCAACGCGGGCACCGGTTTGTAGGCAGCACCGGAGCTGGGTTGAGGATAACCATGCTTGGCCGCTCGATCCTATGGTTGGGTATTCGGCTTCTGATCTGCCTTGATAACCCACGCGGCGACCTGCGTTCGTGAGGTGAAGCCAAGTTTAGCAAGAATGTGTTCCACGTGCCCCTGCGCCGTGCGCTGTGAAATGACCAGCTTCGCGGCAATCGCCTTGTTGGTGAGACCTTCTGCCACTAGGTCCGCGACCTGACGCTCACGTCGGGTCAGTCTCATCGCAGCTTTAGCGGACTCCGCTTGCGGAGAAGGATCTTTCACTCTCAGCGCATAGGAGGACGCTTCCTCGAAACTCATTGCATTTCCATGCCGAATCAGCTCCTCGAACTCTCGGCTGCCGAGCGTATGGCGGATTCGACGCGCACATTCCTTCTGGTAGAGGAGCTTATCGAGGAGACTGGCAGAACTGGCCGTGCGATCTCCGATGTCACGCCACATGCCCTCGGCGGCACCCAATAGCACTGCGGCTCGATCCTCGCGGCGCTGGTCGGCTTCGATCCAAGCCAATGTCTGCAAGCATCGGGCGCAGCCAACAGGATCGTCGACACGACTTGCCTGATGCAATCCTTGTTCGAGCACAGCGGTAGCCCGTCCAGGATCACCTCCTCTCCATAGGGCCCAGCCCCCAACCGTCGACGCTCGGCCGCTGTACAACAACTCCCCATGTCGTTCCGTGACGGCGAGCATCTTCTCGTACCAGTTGATTGCGCGCGCTGAATCGTCGAGCAGCATGTAAGCAAGACCGAGTCCCAGCAGGCTCCCGATCTGGCAGAAGATGTAGCCGTCACCCTGAGCCTCTGCGATTGCTTTCTCGAAGCAGACTACGGCCAGGGAAGGTTCGCCGCTGTAGAGTGCCGTGCAGCCTGCTGCATACCCTGCTAGTGCGGACATCGAGAGGTTGTCGAATCCATCGGCGATGTCGTTTCCCTGCGTCAGTAGGGTTTCTCCCGCCGGAATATCACCTTGCATGCCCGCCAGTACACTCGCCAGGTAGAGAGATTTAGCCCGACCTTCTGTGGGTGTAACTATTTTGGCGGCTAACGCACGGTCGAGCCAGAGCCGGCCTTCGGCGAGATGGCCGCGCGAGAGCCAGAACGGAAATAGCCCGGCCGCAAGTCGCAGGCCATCTTCTGCATCGTCTTGCTCGCTCAGGCAGAACCGAAGAGCGCTACGAACGTTCGGGTGTTCCCGCTCTAGGCGAGTGATCCATTCCAACTGCCTCGGACTCACCCAATCCGACTCCGCCTGCAGTACAAACTGCAAATACCAGTCCCGGTGTCTCCTCTGCAAGGCAGAGTACTCGCCGCTCATCTGCAGCTTCTCTCGGCCGTAGTCTCGCAAAGTCTCGAGTATCCGGTACCGCACCACCGCGCCTGCCTCCTCCCTGATGAGGATCGACTTATCGACCAGAGATGCGACCAGGTCGAGCAAGTCGGCAGGAAGAATGCCTCCGGCGCAGACAGCCTCCGCCCCATCCAGTTCGAAACTACCGGCGAACACCGTCAATCGAGCCCACAGCTGCTGCTCCTGCGTGGTGCACAGCTCAAAACTCCAATCGATGCACAACCGCAGCGTCTGCTGACGCGACGGTGCACCGCGACTGCCGGCATTCAGGAGCCGGTATCTATCGGTCAATCGATCTAGGATCTGCTGCGCTGTCATGGATCGCAATCTCACCGCGGCCAACTCTACAAGCAACGGAAGCCCCTCCAGCCGTCGACAAATCTGCGCAACGGCCGCCTGATTATCCTCGGTGAGCTCGAACTCCGGCAGGACCGCGACCGCCCGTTCTACGAACAGGTTCACAGACTCGTAATGGGGCAGCCCTTGAAGTGAGGAAGGCCCCATCCCCGGGACCGACATCGGGGGCACCCGGATCGTCGCTTCACCGTTGATGCACAGAGGTTCACGACTCGTTGCCAGTATCCGTATCCCCGGGCAGGTTCGCAATAGCGTTTTCGCCAGAGTGGCGACCGCATCCACCAGGTGTTCGCAGTTGTCAAGCACAAGCAGCAACTGTTTGCCGGAAAGGTAGTCGGTCAACAGTGTTACAGGTGGATCGGCCGATTGGTGACGAAGTCCCAGGGTCGCCGAGACTGTGCTGATTACCAACATTGCGTCGTGAAGCTCGTCGAGTTCGATCAGCCATACACCATCTTTGAATGCCCGCCGCGAGTCGGTAGCTACGCGAAGAGCGAGCCGAGTCTTTCCGACGCCACCGATCCCGGTCAGAGTAACCAGGCGTGCGCACGACAGCATTTTCTTCGTCTCGGCAAGCTCGCGTCGGCGACCGACGAAGCTCGTCAACTCCAGGGGTAAGTTTCCCGCCTTTCCTCGCACCTTCGGTGGCATCGACCGGTGTCGCCCCACCGTAGGTGTCCGCTCAGAGGTACTGCGTGCAAGTGGCAGATTCTGTGCCAGCTCCGTCGAGATCCCGCCAGGACCGCTCTCGGCAGGATCGCCGTCTGGATAGTTGCTTTCGGCGAAGCGAGGCACTGCCATATCATCGACTCGGCGGTCGTGCCGCCGCTCGCTCGCGCGAAGTTCATCACCAAATTCCGCTGCGGTGGTGGGCCTGTCTCCGGGGTTGCGCGCCATCGCATGTTCGATGGCTGCGCTGACATCATTGGGTACGCCGTGCTCGCGTAGGTCAGGTATCGGCTGCGTGGTGATGCGCAAGAATTGGGCTACGATCTGCTCGCCCCTGCGCCGTTCGAAGGGAACATGCCCGGTGATGGCACAAAATAGAGTGGCGGCAAGGCTGTACACGTCGGAAGTCGGATTGGCGGAATCGCCGGCCAAGACCTCTGGGGCGGCGAAGGCTGGCGATCCGGTGACAGCTCCCGTGCTCGTCTCGAAGGCTCCGACCATGTGCGCGATGCCGAAGTCGGTCAGCTGAGGATCGCCATACTCGGTGAGCAGGATATTCGACGGCTTGACGTCGCGATGAAGGACATCGACACGGTGTGCAGTTTCCAACGCGCCAGCCATCTTCACACCGACGCGGAGCGCTTGGCCCCACTCGAGGGGTCCGTTATCGCGGATCCATGTCCCCAATGAATCCTTCGGGTGGTATTGCATCACAATGTATGGGAGACCGCTGCGGGTAACGCCGACCTCAAAAACATTGACTATGTTCGGGTGTCCCGACAGCCTTCCCATCGCACGCTGTTCCCGCACAAAGCGCGCCACATTTTCAGGATCAAGATCGGAAACCAGGACTTTGACTGCAACGGTGCGATCCAGAGAAGGCTGCGTGCAGCGGAACACGACGCCGAATCCACCGCGTCCAATCTCGTGCGCATCCTCGAGTCCGACCGCCTTCAGCTCGGCTGCCACCGAAGGAGGCACGCCGCGCTGTGTAGCCGAGTTAACGTCGATCATCAAAACGCTTCGATCCTGGGCGGGTCTCAGCGCCTTGTCCAGACACAGATCCCATCAACCCATTTAGATCAGCCTACATGCATCTTCGCTGATCAGAGACGAATCGTGCCTCGGAACGACGGCATTGGCGGAGTACATTACCGACCGGGGAGGCCGTCGATCACCGCTTCCTCGCCGTCGATGCTCACGATGACGGACTCCGAGGTGGCGTCGGTATGCACCTTGACGCGGTCACCCACATTCACCGGCCCAGTCCTTCCGTTAGGGGACCTGCGGTCACTGCAGGTCAAAACCCCATTCTGCCGGATCGGTCGCCGGTCAGACGAATCGCCGTCACCCCGCGGGCCGGCTAATCGGCGGCCCGTACCCTTGCCCCATGTCCGCTGATCGAGGCAGCATCCGCGCCGACGGCCACCAGGCGCTGCCGAACCTGGCCGTGCAGGATGCTTCGGCGGATCC